>CAZCGD010000133.1:0-24655 GCA_964498105.1 uncultured Streptomycetaceae bacterium | reverse complement strand
CGTGGACAGGTAGTTGCACTGGATCGCCGGGTAGGCGCGAGGGTCGGGCGACGTGATGCGCACATGGCCGCGCGAGGTTGGCCGCAGGTTGCACGCGCTTGCGGTAATCGCGGGAAAGCGGTGCGGCGGTTCGCCGAAGCGATCGAGCGACAGTGGCTGCACGTGATACTCCAGGTTAGGCGTCGCCTGCGACGGGTCCGACTTCACGAACGCGCCGAGCTGCGACGGCGGCATGGTCATGGGCCCGGTGCGGAACAGCGCGTACTCGAGGCCGATCTTCGCCTTCGCCCACCACGAGTGCAGCATGGTGTTGAGCGTGAGCGCGTTCTTCACCTTGAACGACATCCGCAGCTGCAGGTGATCCTGCAGGTTCTCGCCGACGGGCAGGTCGTGCGCGACCGCGATGCCGTGCCGCTGCAGCAGCGCCCCCGGCCCGATGCCGGAGAGCTGCAGGATCTGCGGGCTGCCGATGGCGCCAGCGGCGAGGATGGTCTCGCGCCGCGCCGCGGCGAACACGTCCTCGCCGTTCTGGTAATACTCTATGCCCAGCGCGCGGCGGCCTGCCAGCCGCAGCTTCTTCACCAGCGCGCCGGTCACCACGGTGAGATTGGGCCGCTGCTGCGCCGGCCGCAGGAACGCTTTCGACGCGCTCCAGCGCACGCCGCTCTTCTGGTTCACCTCGAAGCGCGACACGCCCTCGTTGTTACCGCGGTTGAAATCGTCGGTCGCGGGTATGCCCGATTCGACCGCCGCGTCGCGGAAGGCCTCGATGATCTCCCACCGCGCGCGCGGGGTCTCGACGCGCCACTCCCCGCCCTCGCCGTGCTTCTCGTCCGCGCCGCGCCAGTGGTCTTCGACCCCCATGAATACCGGCAGCACGTGCTGCCACGCCCAGCCGGCGTCGCCGGAGAGCTGCGCCCACTCGTCGTAGTCGCGCGCCTGGCCGCGGAGAACGAGCATGGCGTTGATCGAGGACGAGCCGCCCAGCACGCGCCCGCGCGGGTAGTTGATGGAGCGGCCGTTGAGGCCCGGCTCCGGCTCCGTCTGGTAGCGCCAGTCGGTGCGCGGGTTGCCGATGCAGTAAAGATAGCCGACAGGAATATGGATCCAGATCCAGTCGTCCCTGCCGCCCGCTTCGAGCAGCAGCACCGACACGTCCGGGTCGGCCGACAGCCGGTTCGCCAGCACGCAACCGGCGGTGCCGGCGCCGGCGATGACGTAGTCGAATGGGCCGATACTGCGCATCGTCCGAGTTTTGAGTTTTGAGTTTTGAGTTTTGAGTTTTGAGTTTAAAGGTTGGAATAGGCTGCAACTCGAGGGTTCTGACTTTAAACTTTGAACTCGTAACTTTGAACCCGGAACTCGGAACGGGGTGGGGTCCGGCGCCGCCTATTTCGCGAGGCCGATATCCACCAGCACGCCCTTCATCTCGGCGTAGTCCTGGTCGAGATCCTTCCTGAGCGCTGCACCGGCAAGAAAAGCGTCGGCCCACACGTTTTTCTCCAGGTCGTCCTTCCACTCCGGCGCCTCGGTGGCCTTCTTCAACGCGCCTTCCCAGTAAGCAGCCTGCTGGGGCGTCAGGCCCTTGGGCGCGAAGATGCCGCGCCAGGCGCCGAACAGCACGTTCACGCCCTGCTCCCTCCACGTCGGGACTTCGGCGAGCGCGCCGGGAAAACGCTTGTCCGACGTGATGCCGACGACGCGCAGCCTGCCCGCGGCGACGTGGCCCGCGATATTGCCGGCGGCGGTCGTCACCAGGTCGATGTGGCCGCCCATGAGGTTGGGGATGGCGTCGGCCGATCCCTTGTACGCGACCACCTTGAGGTCACGCGCGTTGCCGCCGATCGCCTTCATCAGCAGGCCGGCGGCGATGTGATTGTGGGAGCCGAGCAGCGGCGAGAAGCCGATGGTCACCGACTTCGGGTCTTTCTTGAGCCGCGCCACGAGGTCCTTGCCGGTCTTGATCGAGGAATCCGCCGCAACCGCAAACACGGTGTAGTCGTTGAACAGCGTGGCGACGGCCGTCAGGTCGTTGTGGTGCAGCGTGCTGGCGCCGGTGATGTGATTGGTGAGCAGCGCCGGCCCGGCCACCACCAGGTAATGCGGGTTGCCGGCGTGCTGCGACACGTAGGTGTAGGCAATGCTGCCGCCGCCGCCCGCCTTGTTGACGACGCTCAATGTGACGGGCAGGACCTTGTTGATGGTCCAGATGCGCTCGACGGTACGCGCGGTCTTGTCGTTGCTGCCGCCCGGCGGGTTCGGCACCACCAGCTCGACGTTTCTCTGCGGCGTCCAGCCCTGCGCGCCCGACACGGCGGCCGCGCCGGCAAGCGCCAGCGCGATCAGGCATTTACTGAACGTCATGGTATTTTCTCCTCGAATAATGGCGTTGAATCGCGGGCCATGTTTAGCACATTCCACAATGTGCATGCAAATCGCGCCCCCTTGCTCGTTGCCCCTGTCATCCCTCATCCTTCATCCCTCGATAACGACACTCCCGGAGAGAACTCCCATGAAGATCGCCAAGACCACGGCGCATACGCTGCGCGTGCCGTTCCACTTCCCGCTGATCAAGGAGACGCAGCACCTCCTGGTGACCTTCGTCGAGATCGAGACCGACGACGGGCTTAAAGGCCACGCCTTCTCCAGCTACCCGCTGCGCTGGAGCATTGCCGAGTTCATCAATCGAGAGGCGCGCGACTGCATCGCCGGCATGGATGCGATGCGGCCCGAAGCGGTGCGCACCTCGCTCTACGTCAAGCTCTCCAACAAGCTCTACATGGGCGTGTGGTCGTGCGCGGCGAGCCTGATCGACATCGCGCTGTGGGACATCAGGGGCAAGGCGCTGAAGCAGCCGATCTGGAAGCTGCTCGGCGGCGCGCGCGAGAAGTGCCCGATCTACATCACCTTCGGCCTGCCGCGCTACAGCCGGGACGAACTGGTCGAGGTGGCGAAGCAGCTGATCGCCGAGGGCCATACCCAGCTCAAGGTGGCGATCGCTTCCGGCGCCAACCCGGCCAACCACATGTACGGCGAGCCGACCGACGACGACATCCTGGAAGATGCAGCGCGCATCATCAATCTGCGCAACGCCATTGGCGACAAGCCGGTGCTGATGATGGACGCCAACAAGAATGCGCGGCTGCCCCAGGCGATACGCCTCGCCAAGCTGGTCGAGCCGTGCAAGATGGCGTGGTTCGAGGACCCGGTGCTGCAGGCCGACCCGCGGCTGATGGCGCAACTGCGGCGGGCAACCACCATCCCGATCGCCGCCGGCAGCACCGGCACCTCGGACATCTCGACGCTGCGCGAATATTTTCTCAACGAATCCATCGATATCGCGCAGCCCAACGTGCGCAATATCGGCGGCTTCACTGGCGGCTTGCGCGGCGCGGCGCTGGCGCAGGCCTTCAACATCCAGCTCGAGATGGGCGGCAACTACCCGCACCTCAACATGCACCTCCACGCCGGTGTGCCCAACGGCGGCCGCGTCGAGTTCCACCTCGGCGGCTGGCGCGTCGGGGAAGCCCTGTTCGACGGCGTGCCGCCGCCGGTCAAGGGCTGGGTCACCCTGCCCACCGCGCCGGGACTTGGGTTCACACCCAAGTCCGGCATACTTGACCTCGCGGTCAAGTAAGCAAGGATGAAGGATGAACGTGGAAGGATGACCTGACGGCTTCGCCTGAAGACAGCCGCGAATTTGACTTCCGCACTGCGGGGGTCATCCTTCCACGTTCATCCTTCATCCTTCGGGCGCTCGCCCCGGCCGCATGGCGAAGGCGAGCAGCACGACCACGATCGCCAGCAGCACCAGAGCGGAGAGCGCGAGCGACCAGTGAATGCCGATCAGGCTGCCGACGAAGCCGACGGTGACGCCGCTGAACGCGCGCAGCCCGTTGCTGGACATGTTGAAGAGCCCGATCACGCGGCCGCGCAGGTGCACCGGCGCGTTGATCTGCACCAGTGCCTGCGCCATCGAACTGAACGCGAGCTGCAGGAACCCGGCCACGAACATGAGGGCCACGGCGAGCGGGTAATGGTCGGTGACAGCGAAGCCGGTAATGGCGATGCACCACAGGATGGTGAGCACGATCGCCGATGTCGGGCTCGCCTGCAGCAGTGCCCGGCTCTCCAGGATCAGGCCGCCCGCCAGCGCGCCCGCCGCGCTGGCAGCGAGCAGCACGCTGTAGGAAAGATGGGTCTCCTCGGTGCCAAGGTCGTGCGCGTATTCCGGCATCTGCGCCTGGTAGGCGTGCCCGACGAAGAACGACGACACGCCCACCAGCAGTATCATCGAAATGATCGTGCGGTTGCCCGAGACCTGCCGGAGGATTTCCAGGGTGGCCTTGAAGCCGCCGCCGCGCGCAGCACCGCTCTGCGCTCGCCGGCGCTGCTCGCCATAGGGCGCCTTCCACAGCCACCACAAGAGCGGCACGTAAATCAGCACGTTCGCAAGCAGCCCGACCGCGGGGCCAAACAGCAACAGCAGCGCGCCGCCCACCGCCGGGCCCATCAGGATGCCCAGGTTGCGGCTCGTCGCATTCAACCGCACTGCGCTCTGCAGGTGCTCGCCCCCCACGATATCGTGGATCAGCATCTGGCTGGCCGGCCCCCACACGACGCCGGCCAGTCCGTGCACCGTCAGCAGCACCACCGCGTGCCATTCCTCAATGGTGTCGGTGAGGAACAGCAGCGCCCAGCCGAGCGAGACCGCCATATACATCAGCATCGCGACCTGGATCAGCCGGCGGTTGTCGAAGCGGTCGGCGAGCGCGCCGGAGAACACCGAGAAAAACAGGAACGGCAGCCAGTGCGTGAGCACCGCGACCCCACCCAGCATCGGCGAGCGGAATTTCTCGAAAATCACCCAGTAGCTGATGACGTGCTCGATGTTGTCGGCCATCATCGCCAGCATGCCGGTGACGAGGTACGCCCGGTAGCCGGGGTGGCGCAGCGCCGCGAAGCTGCGCGGCACGCTATCGGTCGCCATTTCTATCCGGCTCCCTGCGGGCGGTTGCCAGAACCAGTTTCAATATTGGCCACGGAATCACACGGAATGACACGGACGAATACAACAATACAAAACCTCTCCCGTTCGGTTTCTAAATTTCCGTGTGTTTCCGTGTGCTTCCGTGGCTAATTCTGCCTTTGCCTTGATCAGGGCCGTGTGTTTCCGTGGTTGAAACGGTTTTTAGTTGGCTTCTAGCCAAAACGGCAAACACAAGGCATTCTACGAAAGGCGCTATCCGCCATCACGCTCCCTCATCACATCCCCTCATCGCATCCTGATTGTATGACAGT
Source organism: uncultured Streptomycetaceae bacterium (assembly GCA_964498105.1). GTDB lineage: Bacteria > Pseudomonadota > Gammaproteobacteria > Burkholderiales > SG8-41 > SG8-41. Next base: position 19,354 of record CAZCGD010000133.1, on the reverse strand, counting down.
CAATCGCTCCGCCAGCAACAGCGGGCTACCGCGCGCCCTCTGCCTCCTTGCCTTGCTGCTGGCCTGGGCGGGCTGCGGCGTCTACCCCGTCGTCATGCATGGCAACTACCTGACCTACGAGCATCCGTTCACGGACGCCGGCGCGGAAGCCGCCCGCGTGAATGCCGGAGAGGAGTGCAAGTGGCGCAAGCAGGTAGCCGTTAAGACCAGCAGCACGTGCTCGCTCACCGTTTGCACCACGAACTTCCAGTGCATGGAGCCGGCGGAGGCGAAGGAATTTCAGCAGTAATGCAAGGCGAAGGGCGAAAAGAGCCCTGGCTGACGGGATTTATTTTCTCCTTCCGCCTTTCGACTTTCGCCTTTCGACCTAGTTCTACAGTGGCCCAAAGAAGATCTGTCGCACCTTCTCCCCTCCAATCACGCGTACCAGTTCCCGCATGGTGCAGTAGGTCAGAATCAATACCACCAGGAGTATCTGGATGGCCCAGAAATGGGGCCACACGATCTCTGCGAGTAGCTGCTCGTTACCTGCAATGAAACCACCGGCCTTTCGCCAGAATTCGACAAGGCGCTCCAGGTAGTGCACAAGCATGGATACCAGAACGTAGACCGTGGTCTTCCAGGCGACGTTGTATGCCAGCGGCTTGTCGGGGTAGCGATTGATGAATGGCAGCAAGTCCGCGAGCAGCACCGCCTTGCCGAGAATCAGGGCTGCCACTGTCACCGATGCCGACGTACCGAGCGCGATCCCTGTCCCCTTCAGCATCAGGACGCGGACGAGCGCGATAAGGTGCAGGGCAATGAAGAAGAAAATGGTGGGCGGGAGCAGTGCCTTGATTTCCTCTTTGATTTTCTCGGATAGTTTGCTCATGGATTTTTTCCTTCGTGTCCTTCGTGTCCTTCGTGTCGAGGCTTTTCCTGGCGTCCCTGGCGGTGAAGCTTTTCGCATTATTCCTTGCGTAGATCCGCGTCGAGCAGCACGCGCCCGCCCGAGCCATCACCGTCGGCGGGCGTGTAGCCCTCCTCGAACAGGCTGCCGAGGTCGAACTTGAATCCCCTGCTCGACGACACGCTGCGGGCCCGTTGCACGATTTCTTCCCGGGACATCTGCTGCCGGCGCGGCAGCGCGAGCAGGATGCGGTTGCCCGAGCCGCTGGCGCGAACGACGTAGAGCTCGTCGAACACTTCACGGTAGGTGCGCACCATCGAATCGTAGAGCCGGTTCGACTCGCGGGCCCAGATGTTGCCGATCACGACGCCGCCCGGAGCGACTGCCCGGCGCACGGCGCCGAGGAATTCCTGCGTGGTGAGGTGCGGCGGCACGGCATCGGTGCCGAAAGCATCGAGGAAGATCGCGTCATAGGGCCGCGTGACGCCCTCGATGAACTTGCGCCCGTCCGCCACGTGCGCGCGCATGCGGGCGTCCTCGCGGAAGCCGAGGTACTGCTTTGCCACGTACACCACCTCGGGATCGATTTCCACCGCGTCGATCACGGCATCCGGATAGTGCCGGCGCAAGAAGGCGGGTATCGTGCCGCCGCCGAGCCCGACCACCAGGAAGCGGCGCTGCTCTTCGCACAGCGCGAGGCCGGTCATCACCGTGCGCGCGTACGGCAGCCCGAGGTACTCCGGATCGCCCCGCTTGACGAGGCTCTGCCGCACGCCGTCCCGGCCGAAGCGCAGCGCCCGCAGTCCGTCGCCCTCGTCGGTGACGACGACCGTGCCGTAGGCCGACTGCTTTTCGTAGAGTACGGACTCGTAGGCAACGGCCGGCGCGGCCAGCACGATGGCGCACAGGAGCCCGAGGCCGACGCGCGCGACACGGAGAATGCTGGAATTTTTCACGAAGCGACTTTTTCAGAGGGCTGGAGTAAAGTCAATAAAGATCGTGTTTAGAGACCGTAACATGATGAAACGCGCGTGCGTTGCGAGCCAGAATCGTCGATAGCGCGAAGCGAGGTGCAGCCAATACTTGCTGTATTGGCAAGCCTCGCGACAAAGCTAGCGGCGATTCTGGCCGCAACCCCTCGTGGGCTGGCGCGGTTTTGGCCCGCGGCTATTGGCTCGGCGCATGACCGTTGCGAGGCCTGCTCGTGTCGCTTGTCCCGCGTCGCCAAAACCGTGACAGCGCAGCGTGTGTTTCATCATGTTACGGACTCTTAGGGAGGGACCATGATACGCGTAACACTCAGTGGTGCCTTGCTGCTGGCGGCGGTCATCGCCGCGGGCTGCGCGGGGCAGCAGTCCGAAAGCGTATCGACACTCACCGTCGGCGCGCCCGTGGCGCGAGCCGGCGGCGTGCCGGTATTCGAGGTGGATCCCTCCTGGCCCAAGGTGCCGGCCAAATGGAAGCTCGGGGATCCTTCGAGCATCGCCATCGACGCGCAGGACAACGTGTGGGTGCTGCACCGTCCGCGCACGCTGCCGGCGGCCCAGGCCGCCATGATGGCGCCGGCCATCCTGGTGTTCGACCCGGCGGGCAACTTCATCAAGGCGTGGGGCGGCGCGGGCGCCGGCTACGAATGGCCCGAGCGCGAGCATGGCATCCACATCGACCACAAGGGGTACGTGTGGGTGGGCGGCAACAATTGCATCGGCAGAAACCTGCCCGGGTTGAAGCCGCTGGCCGACGACCAGCTCCTGAAATTCGGGCAGGACGGCCGGTTAGTGTTGCAGATCGGCCGCAGCACCCGCAGCAAAGGCAACGCCGACACGCTGAACCTGCACCAGCCGGCGGATGTGTGGGTGCTGCCTAAAACCAACGAGCTCTTCGTCGCCGACGGCTACGGCAACCACCGCGTGGCGGTGTTCGACGCCGATACCGGCAAGTTCAAGCGCATGTGGGGCGCGTTCGGCAACAAGCCGGTGGACAAGGACGATTGCCCGCCGCCCAGCCTGAAGGCGGTGCCGCCCGGCCCGGGTCCCGATCAGTTCAGCATCGTGCATGCCATCCGCGTCGCCGACGACGGCATGGTATACGCGGCCGATCGCGAGAACCGGCGGGTCCAGGTATTTACCAGCGACGGCAAGTTCGTGAAACAGTTGATCCGGCACAACGCGCCGTTTGCCCGCAACCTGGCCTTGTCACCGGACCCGGGACAGCGCTTCCTCTACATCGGCGGCGGCACCGATATCGTGGTGGTGGACCGCAAGACGCTCGAGGTCGTGGAACTGATCGGCGGCAAGGGCTTTTTCGGCGGCGGACACCAGATCGCGACCGATTCCAAAGGCAATCTCTACGTGGCTGCAACCGCGCGCGGCATGCAGAAGCTGGTGTACAAGGGGATGTCGGCGCCGGCCCGCTAGGGAAAAGAAAAGCCTCGACACGAAGGACACAAAGGACACGAAGGAAGACCAAACCAAGACAAGTGTGAACCGCCAAGCCGCCAAAGAACGAGGGCGGGAATCAAGAGAAAAATGGGGGCGCACACATTATTCAAGAAGATGTGTGCGCCCTTTTTTCACACGTAAAAAAAACCCCGCAGGCGCGGGGTTTTTTTCCGGCGGGTTGCGGGCGGTCGATCAGCCCTGCGTCAGCGGCGACAGCGTCACTTCGACGCGGCGGTTGGCGGCGCGGCCCTGTTCCGTCGCATTGCTGGCGACTGGATGCTCCTCGCCGCCGGCGGCGGTCATGATGCGCTGGTCGGAGATGCCCCTGCTGCCTAGATACTGTGCCACGGCGCTGGCGCGGCGCTGCGACAGCTGCTTGTTGTACGCCGCTTCGCCAACGCTGTCGGTGTGCCCCGCGACTTCGATGATGGTCTTGTCATATTTCTTCGCCACCAGCGCGACACCGTCGAGCACCTTGTAGAACTGCGCGTTGAGGTCGGCGCTATCGGTGCGGAAGGTGATGTTGCTTGGCATGTTGAGGACAATGTCGTCGCCCTTGCGCGTGACGGTCACCCCGCTGTCGCGCATCTGCCGGCGCAGCTCGTCTTCCTGCTTGTCCATGTAGGCGCCGACCGCGCCGCCGGCAAGCCCGCCGACACCAGCGCCAATCAGGGCGCGTTGCCGGCGCTGCTTGGCGTCCCTGCCGGAAATCATGCCGACCACCGCGCCGGCGCCGGCGCCAATGAGCGCGCCGTAGGTGGCGCTCGTCGTCTTCGCTTCGCCGGTATAGGGATCGGTGGTCTGGCAGCCGGCGGCGAGGCCGGCGGCAAGCGCCGCAACAAGAGCCGCCTTCACAGCGGAATTGGAAATGAACATGTTCGAAGTCTCCTTGAAAATCCTGAGGCGGATTCTATAGCGAGACGGCACGACGGGTAAGCATCTTATGCGCGCCACTGGCGTCGCCGATTGACGACAGGAACCCGTGAATCGTGGAATGTGGGTCGTGGGTCGACCCGGCTCAAAAGCGTGAATGGTGAAAATGGTGAGCGGTGAGTGGAGCGAAAATCCGTCAGGTAGTGTTCTTTCCGCCTTTCGCCTTTCGCCTTAGATCTTGGGATACGGCCGCTCGGCAACCATCACCTCGACCAGCGCGGGCTGCCTTTTCGTCGCGGCCAGCGCCTGCCGCAATGCTCCCTCGATGTCCTTCGGGTCGCTCACGCGGATGCCTTCGGCGCCGCAGGCTTTGGCGATCTCCGCGAAGTGCGGGCTCTGGAACGTCGTGCCGTAGGTGTGGCCGTAGATATTGGTCTGCTGCATGAACGTCTGGCCAAAAGCGCCGTCGTTGAGAATCACCATCAGGATGTTCGCGCCGTACTCCGCCGCGGTGGGCAGGTCGCCGATGGTCATGAGGAACGCGCCATCCCCGGCGAGGGCCACCACGTCACGGTCGGGAAACTCCATCTTCGCCACGATCGCCGTGGGGAGGCCATAGCTCATGGCATTCCAGACGCCGGACTGCATGAAGGACTCGGGCGTGGCGATGCGGCGAAAGGTGCGCGCCCACATCTGGCAGTTGCCGACGTCGCTCGCCACCACCGCGGTGTCGTCGAGAACCTCGTTCATCGCGTCCATCAGTATGCCCGGATGGATCGGATTGTCGTTCCGGTGCGGCTCGTTGTGGGCAGCGAGGCTCTTGCGCACGGCGGCCTTGCCGTCGGCCATCTGCCTGAGCAGCACCTCGTCGCGCGGCCGCTGATAGCTGCCCAGGCGCTCGAGCAGGGCAGTAAGGAAAAGCCTGGGGTCGGCCACGCACTGGTCCTCGCCCTGGTAGCGCGAATTGGGCGCGTCGTCGAAGCCGACCAGGATCAGGTTCCGTTCCGGCGCGCGCTCCTTCAACTCAGCCAGCTCCGCGGTGCCCGCGCGCAACCCCACGCCGAGCACCAGGTCGGTGCGCTTCAGCGCCTCGACGCACAGCGGATAACTGCGGTAGTGCTGGAAGTGCCCCGCGAATAATGGGTGCGTCTCCGGGATGACGCCGATGGCGTCCTGCGCGAAGATCACCGGCGCCTGCAGCCTCATCGAGAGCGCGGAGAGTTCCCGCATCGCGCCCTGGCGGATGATGCCTTTTCCCGCCGCGATCACCGGGGAACGGGCTTCCATCAGCCGCTTCGCGCAGTGGTCCACGGTCCGCGCGTCGGGTCCGGTCACGACGGTCGGAATGGCCTTGTAGGCCGGAAGCACCGCGCGCTCTTCTTGCAGGATGTACTCGCTGTAGTCCGACAGGCGCGGCAACTCGACGTGCACCGGCCCGGGCCGCCCGCTGCGCGCGATGTGAAACGCTTTCGCCATCGTCTCCGGGATGTCCCGGATGTTCTCGACGCGCGCGCTCCACTTGGTGATGTGCTTGAACATCTCGTGGACGAAGGCGGGATTGTCCACGCCGTGAAAGGCCTCGAGGTCGGCCTTCAGCGGCACCGCGCCGCCGATGTGCACCATCGGGGAAGCCGCGCCGTAGGCCTGCGCCACGCCCGCCATGGAGTTGAGGCCGCCCGGCCCGGCGGTGACGACGCACACTCCGGGCTTGCCGGTGAGGCGGCCGTAAGCGTCCGCCATGAGCGAGACGTTCGGCTCCTGCTTGCAGGTGATGAAGCGAATCGATTTCACCTGGGAGAGCCCGTCGTAGATCGGGTGAATGTGGGAACCGGGAACGCTGTAGACCCGCTCGACGCCCTCTTCCCGTAGCGCCTCGGCCACCGCCTCGCCGGCGTGCATCGCTGGCCGCGGCGCACTCATCGAGCGCCTGCAGATGGGATGAGGGAGAAGGTAATCACCCGTTGGCAGTTGGCAGCCGTCAGTTGGCAGTTGCTGCAAACTGCAAACTGAATACTGCAAACTTGAATGATCGACTCACGAATCACGATTCACGCAGTCATTGCTTGGCCAAGCCAAGCTCGGTGAGAACGACCGTCATGTCGGCGTACTCCCGGTCAAGATCCTTGCGGAACTGCGCGCCAGTGACGAAGTATTCTGACCAGTAGTTCTTCTCGAGATCGTTGCGCCATTCCGGCGCCTGCGTCGCCTTGCGCAGCACGCCCTCCCAGTACGCGACCTGCGCCGGCGTCAGGCCGCGCGGCCCCATGATGGAGCGCCAGCCGCCGAAGACGAGGTCCACGCCCTGCTCTCTCCAGGTCGGGACATTCGCCAGCGACCCGCCGAGGCGGGTGGGCGCCGCCACAGCGACGACGCGCATCCGCCCGGCGGCGACGTGCGGGGCGGCGTTACCGGCCGCCGTCGTCGCGAGATCGAGATGGCCGCCCATCAGCATGGTGAGCGCTTCGGCCGACCCTTTGAACGCGATCGCCTTCAAGTCGCGCGCGTTGCCGCCGAGCGCCTTCACCAGCAGGCACGCGGCGATGTGGTTGTGGCTGCCGAGCGCGACCGCGAAGCCGCTCGCCACCGACTTCGGGTCCTTCTTCAGCCGCTCGATGAGATCCTTGCCGGTCACGATCGGCGATGCGGGGTTCACCGCAAACACGGTGTAGTCGTTGAACAGCGAGGCGATCAGCGTGAAGTCGCCGTAATACAGCGTGCCCTGTCCGGTGATGCGGTTGCCGATCAGGGGCGAGGTGCCGACCAGCAGGTAGTGCGCGTCGCCCGGGTGCTGGTTGACGTAGTTGAAAGCGATGTTGCCGCCGCCCCCCGGCTTGTTCACCACGGAGAGGGTGCCGTTGATCAGCCGATTCTCGACCAGCACCTTCTCCACCTGGCGCGCGGTTCGCTCGTTGCTGCCGGCGGGGGCGGAGGTGACGACGATCTCCACGTTGCGCTGCGGCGTCCACCCCTGCGCGTGCGCGCCCGCGCCCGCGCTAGCGAGCGCTATTACAATCAGCAACCGCGAGATGGGAGACGAGCGATGCGTGACAAATGACGATTCAACTTTCATCCCTCCGCCCTCATCCCTCATCCCTCATCCCTCGGTCTGCTACGCCGCGCGGCGCAGCGCGCGCAGGTGCTTCGCGATGAACGCCTTCACCATTTCGTGGGCGCGGTCGGTCTGCGGCCCCGGGTGCGCGATCCACTCGTGCACGCAGCCGTCGAACACGTCGAGCTGGCACTCGCCGCCGGCCGCGCGGTAGGACGCGGCGAATTTTTCCTGGATCGGCGGGATCACGTTGTCGTCCAGCGCGCCCTGCATGATCAGGAGCGGCGGCAGGGACACCGCCTCGCGGCGGTCGAGCATCTGCTGCGGGTTGCCCTCGTACACCGACTCCCACGGATTGAAGTAGGTTTTCGATTTCTGCATCATCTCCGCGCGCTTCATCTTCTCCGCCTGCAGGTAGCGCGCGTAGGGGTCGCTGATCGGCGACCGCGTGGCAACGTAGGCCACCGACGCGTCCACGCTGGGGGCTTCCGGCAGCGGGATCGAGTTGTAGCGCGCGTCGCGCGGTCGCATGCCCAGCAATTCGGCAACGTGGCCGCCGCTGCTGCTGCCGAGCACGCCGATATTCGCCGGGTCGCCGTGCCACCGGCTCGCTCTTGCCTTGAGCCAGCGTATGCCGTAGCTCGCGTCCTGCACCGAAGCCGGGTACGGCGCTTCCGGGGCAAGCGTCATGTCGATCGCCACCACCAGCACGCCGCTGGCCGCCACCGCCCGGTCCATCGGTTCGTTGGCGAAGCGGTCCTTGTTGTTCCAGGCGCCGCCGTGCAGGTCGAGCAGGGTCGGGAACGGCCCCGCGCCCTGCGGCTGGTAGATGCGCGCCATCAGCGTGCGCTTCGGCGTGCGCCGGAACTCCACTTCGCTGACCTTGATCTCGTAGCGTGCGGCGGGGTTGTAATTCGTCGTCATTTCGGTTTCTCCCTTGGGTTTGGGGTTTGCTGATGCGCCAATTCTAATTGAAGTTAAAGCCGGACGCCTAGGGGCGCGGGAGCCGCGGCTCCCGTGCCCTAAGCGCCGGTTTAACTCCGCGTGTTCGAACGGACGGCCAACCGCCGTTCAACACGCGGGAGACCCATCACTCATCATCACTCATCACCGGGGTCAGGCGCTGCTCGGCGTCGCTTTGGGGCCCCAAGATCAAAATCCGTCCCCGGCACTCGTGCCGGGAAGTGACCCTTTCGCCTTTCGACTTTCGCCTTTCGCCTTTCGGTAGAATGGCGCCTGGCCCGCAACGTTAACTACGGCCCATGCTGCGCATCACCGAAGTCAGGCTGCCGCTCGACCATCCCGAAACCGCGCTCCGCGCCGCGCTCCTCGACCGGCTGGGCATCGCGCCGGACGCGCTCGTCGCCTTCTCCGTTTTCCGCCGCGGCGTGGACGCCCGCAAGCGGCCGGTACTTTTCACCTACACGCTGGACGCTGAGTTTCGGGACGAGGCGGCGCTGCTCGCCCGGCTGAAGAACGACCGGCGGGTGTCGCTCGCACCGGACATGAACTACCGCCCCGTCGCGCGGGCGCCGTCGCGGTCCGCCAACCGCCCGGTGGTGATCGGCTTCGGCCCGTGCGGGCTGTTCGCCGGCCTGCTCCTGGCGCAGATGGGCTTCCGCCCGCTCATCCTCGAGCGCGGCAAGGCGGTGCGCGAGCGCACGCAAGACACGTGGGGGCTGTGGCGCAAGTCGGTGCTCGACCCCGAGTCCAACGTGCAGTTCGGCGAGGGCGGCGCCGGCACCTTCTCCGACGGCAAGCTCTACAGCCAGGTGAAGGACCCCCGCTATCTCGGGCGCAAAGTGCTGACGGAGTTCGTCGAAGCCGGGGCACCGCCCGAGATCCTCACCGTGGCCAAGCCGCACATCGGCACCTTCCGGCTGGTGGCCGTGGTCGAGCACATGCGCGAAAAGATAAAGTTGCTCGGCGGCGAGATCCGCTTCCAGGCCCGGGTCGAGGACTTCGAGATCGAGAACGCGGGCGGCCAGCGCCACCTGCGCGGCCTCGTGCTGGCGGGCGGCGAGCGCATTGCCGCCGACCACGTGGTGCTGGCGGTCGGGCACAGCGCGCGCGACACCTTCCAGGTGCTGCACGACCGCGGCATCTACGTCGAGGCGAAGCCGTTCTCGATCGGCTTCCGCATCGAGCACCCGCAATCGCTCGTCGACCGCGCGCGTTACGGCGTCAACGCCGGCCACCCGCTGCTCGGCGCTGCCGACTACAGGCTGGTGCATCACTGCGGCAACGGCCGCTCGGTCTACAGCTTCTGCATGTGCCCCGGCGGCACGGTGGTCGCCGCGACTTCCGAGCCGGGGCTCGTCGTCACCAACGGCATGAGCCAGTACTCGCGCAACGAGCGCAACGCCAACAGCGGCATCGTCGTCGGCATCACTCCGGCCGATTACCCGGGGCACGTCCTGGCCGGCATCGAGTTCCAGCGCCGCTGGGAGTCACGCGCCTTTGAGGCCGGCGGCGGCGACTACGTGGCGCCGGCGCAACGTGTCGGCGATTTCCTCGCGGGCCGGCCCTCCACGGCGCTGGGCGAGGTGGTGCCCTCCTACACGCCGGGCGTGCGCGCGACCGATCTCTCCGGCTGCATCCCCGATTACGCGGTCGCGGCGATACGCGAAGCGCTGCCCGCCTTCGACCAGCAGTTGAAGGGCTACGCCATGGACGACGCGGTGCTGACCGGCGTCGAGACGCGCACCTCGTCACCGATCCGCATCAAGCGCGGCGGCGACTGCCAGAGCCTCAACACCCGCGGCCTCTATCCCGCTGGCGAAGGCGCGGGCTACGCTGGAGGAATACTTTCGGCAGCAATAGACGGCATCGAAGTGGCGGAAGCAGTCGCGTTGAGCATCATCAACACAACTCGTCTCAGATGAAGCGTCGCAGGTACTACGTCTCAGATACTTCGTCTCAGGAAGAGCGTGCGACAGACCCGGGACGTTTTGCATGAAACGCCATATCTGGGACGCCTCACCTGAGACGCAGCACCTGCGACGCCCCACCTGGAACCAGCAATGACGAAGTCGATCGCGATCATAGGAGCCGGCCCCGCCGGCCTGATGGCCGCCGAGGCCGCGCTGGAAGCCGCCGCGCGCGCCGTTCGCGTGGACGTGTACGACGCCATGCCGTCCGTGGGCCGCAAGTTCCTGCTGGCCGGCAAGGGCGGGCTGAATCTCACCCACGCCGAAACCCCGGAGACGTTTCACGCGCGCTACGGCGCCCGGCGCGACCGCATCGCACCGCTGCTGGAGGTCTTCGGGCCGGACGCATTGCGCGCGTGGGCACAGGCGCTCGGCGTCGCGACGTTCACCGGCTCGTCCGGACGCGTGTTTCCCGCCGGCATGAAGGCGGCGCCGCTGTTGCGCGCGTGGCTGCACCGCTTGCGCGCCGCCGGCGTGAGCATCCACGTGCGCCACCGCTGGACCGGATGGGACGACGACGGCGCGCTGCGTTTCTCCACGCCGCGCGGCGAGCGCGCGGTGCGCGCCGACGCCTTGGTGCTGGCGCTGGGCGGTGGCAGCTGGCCGCAACTGGGTTCCGACGGCGCATGGGCGCCGCTGCTCGCACAGCGCGGCGTCGCCATCTCTCCGCTCCTGCCCTCCAACTGCGGCTTCGATGCCGGCTGGAGCGAGCACTTCCGTATGCGCTTCGCCGGTACTCCGGTCAAGACGGCAGTGGCCTCATTCACCGACCGGCAGGGCCGGAGGTTCCACCAGGAGGGCGAATTCATCGTGACGGACACTGGTGTCGAGGGAGGCCTGGTCTACACGTTATCCGCGCCGCTGCGCGACGAGATTGCCGCCGCCGGCGCGGCCACGCTGCACCTGGATCTTGCGCCAGGCCGGGACGCGCCGCGCCTGCTCGAAGAACTGGCCCACCCGCGCGGCCGCCGCTCGCTGTCCAGCCACATCCAGAGCCGCACGGGATTGAAGGGAGTGAAGATGGGTTTGCTGCGGGAACTTGTGCCGGCGGCGGACTTCGCCGATCCCGCCCGGCTGGCGACGGCGATCAAGGCGCTGCCGCTGAAGCTCCTCGCTGCGCGCCCGCTGGCGGAGGCGATCAGCAGCGCGGGCGGCGTCGCGTTCGAGGCGCTCGACGAGCGGTTGATGATCCGGACTCTTCCGGGCGTGTTCTGCACCGGGGAAATGCTCGACTGGGAAGCGCCGACCGGCGGCTTCCTTCTCACCGCCTGCTTCGCCAGCGGCCGCGCCGCGGGCCTGGGCGCGTTGCGCTGGCTAGAACACGAAAACCCGAATGGACAGGATTAACAGGATTAACAAGAACGAAAACCTGATTCGTTTTCCTTCGTGTCCTTTGTGTCCTTTGTGTCTCCGCTTTTGTTCTTGGCGTCTTGGCGGCTAATCAAGCCTTCACGGCAACGTCCGGCGCCGGCTCGTCCGGCAGCAGCAGCACGATCACGGCTTTCACGGCAGCAATGCCCGCCATGATCCACAACAGCGTGGAAAACCCCATCACTTTCACCATTGGGCCGAGCAGCCACACGGCGAGCGAGCTGACGCCGAACGCCACCGTCAGCCGCATGCCCGCCACGCGCGAGCGCAACCGGTCATCGACGTAGCGCACGATCATGGCGTCGGTGAACGGGATCGAGCCGAAGACGAAGATCATCACGGCCAGCAGCGCGAAGAACAGCCACCACGCCTCCGTGTGCGCGGCGAGGATCAGCAGCGGCACCTGCGCGACGGACATCCACAACTGGAGCGGCTTGAACGCCATCTTGTCGATCAGGTTGCCGACGACGATCTGCGCGAACGAGGCAATGGTGTAGATCAGCGCGAGCAGCGCGCCCAGCACCGCCGGGTCCTCGAGCACGCCGCGGAACGCCTCGGACAGGAGCTGCGAGTTGCCGTTGGTGGTGAAGTTGAACAGCAGGCTGCTGGTGACCGCCGCCGCTGTCATAACTGCGAACGTGCGCACCAGCATGGCGGGCGAGAGCGTCACTTTCGCCTTGCCGCCCTTGCGTTTTGACGGCGCCTCGGCCTCCTTTGGGCACGTCATCGCGAACACGATCCCGCAGACGATCGCTACGATGCCGGGCACGACAAACGCGGCGCGCCAACCGATCCATTTCACCAGCAGGCCGGTGACGAGCGCGGCAACGGCGATACCGAGATTGCCGGCCAGCCCGTTGACGCCGATCACGGCGCCCGGATTGGACACGTTCTGCACCAGCATCGGGATCCCTACCGGGTGGTAAATGGCCGCGAAGACGCCGAGCAGTGTCAACGCGGCGGCGAGTTGCCAGGCGTTCTGGGTCATTGCGGTCAGCAGCGCGGCGGCGCCGATGCCGAAGAAGAAGATGATCATCATGACGCGCCGGCCCCACAGGTCGCCGAGCCGGCCGGCGGGCAACGCGCCGAGGCCGAACAGGGCGAAGGCGCCGACGCTGTACGGCATCAGGTCTTCCCAATTCGCGTAACCGAACTCGAGGGCGATGGTCGCCACGGCGGTGGCGAAGATCAGCAGGAACATGTGATCGATGCCGTGCGCGATATTCAGCAGCAGGCTCACGATGGGCGGGAACCCGTTGGAGGTGGCAGCGTTTTGGGAGGGTGTAGTCATGGTTGGGGAGTGCTTGAGTGACAACCGTCTGTCTTGTAACACATTGTGCGGGTCTGCCCCAAACTCGCCGTTAATAATTGAACGGGGCCACGCGCTTGCGGGGCGCCCTGCTGTCTGATATCATATTGATATCTCTCATTTCTCGACGGGAAAAACCATGTCAAACAGGCGCACCGCGTCCAAACAGAAGTCAGCGGCGGGCACCGGTATCTTGCTGCGCTACCGGGACAAGGACTCCGCGTACGGCGTTTCCCGCGCAACGGCCGTCAAGCTCGCCGACACCCTCGGCGTATCCGAGACGCAGGTCATCCATGTTGCGTTGGTACAACTCGCGAATCAGACGCTGCCGCGCTACGAAATCGACAACGGCCCCCTCACCGAGGAGCAAATGGACGAAATCCGGCGCCTGCAGCCCGCCGGCCGGATGAAAACCCGGGAAAGACTGTTCTGATGGCGGGGATGGCGCCCCACTGGTTCCCCGCCCCCCGCGCCGGGGACATCGTGTGGTGCCGGTTCCCCCAGGACAAGTTGCCTAAACCCGGCCCGAAGCCCCGCCCGGCGCTGGTGCTGCGGGTGGGCGAAGACCAGGGGCATCCGATCGTCGAAGTGGCGTATGGAACGAGTCAGAAAGTGGATTCCCTCTACGCCGGGGAATTTGCCATTGCGCCCCCGGACCAGGCTGCTTACGAAGCCGCTGGGCTGAGCTGCGCGACGAAGTTCAATCTGGTCGAGACGTTTGAGCTCGACTACAACGACACGTGGTTTTCCGTGGCTCCCGGCGCGCCCCACGGGCAAACGCCCAGGCTCGGCGTGCTGCACCCGAGCCTGATGCGCCGGGCCGAGGCCGCCGCTCGCGCCGCCAGGAAGCGGTGAGCATTAAGCCTTTTCTAATACCCCTCCATAGTGCATTGCGCTGCAAGACCAACTCGTTGCGCGGGTCCGACCCGGCTGCTCGATGTGCGCGCTGCCGGGCGTGTTCTGCGCCGGCGAGATGCTCGACTGGGAAGCGCCGACGGGCAGCTACCTGCTGACAGCCTGCTTCGCGACCGGCCGCGCCGCCGGACTGGGCACGCTGCGCTGGTTGCAGGAACACCAGAGCGAAACTGAACCGCTAAGAAAGGCACTAATGAAACCACAGATATTCTTGCTTCTCTCTGCGACCTTTGCGGTTCAATTTCTCACTTCTTTTCTTGGCGACCTTGGCGTCTTGGCGGTTCGATTCCTGCAAAATGATCACAGCCAGCGAACGTTAACTTCCCCCTCGACCTGCTTGAACTCCCTGTCTCCGGTAATGAGTTCGGCCTTGCGGTCCTTCGCCAGTGCTGCCGCGAAACAGTCCGCATAGGACATTTTGTGGCGCACCTTGAACGTTCCCGCCAGCCGCGTGAGGGGCCAGTCCGCATCGATCAATTCGATGCCCAGGCCCGTCAGATCGACCAGCGCCTCGTCGGCTTTTGCCTCCGAGATCTCCCTGGCCAGGATGTACCAGACCTCGCCCGCGTTGATGATGGACATGTACATGGGAATTCGGCTCTCGTGAGCGCCGGTGATCAGGTCCGCAACCTCCTGGCCGGATGATTCGCCGCCCAGGTAAGCCAGCGCCGCCCACGAATCGAGCACCATCGCCTTCGGCCGGCGCGGCATCAAGCGTCCCTTTCGCGCTTCTTCTCCGCCGCGAGCGCAGCCAGCAGGCCCTTGCCCTTGTATTTCCCGCGCAGCGTCTGGATGTAATCACGGGTGACGGGCGTCAGGATAATTCGATGCGCTTCCTCGTCCACTTCAACCTGCACCCGCGTGCCCTCCTTGATTCCGAACTTCCGCCGGATCTTGGAGGGGATAACCAGCTGCCCCTTGACGGTCATGTACGATTCCATGAAATCTCCACTTTTCAAAACAAGTAGGATTCTATCATATAAGTAAGGCGTTTTGTAAATAGGCTACTTTATAGACTATTCACCCGACTTCATCCTGCCTCACCTTGGAGGCCGTGGATCGTGATTCGTCCCCTTGGTGTCCTTGGTGACCTTAGTGTCTGCGTTTTACTCGTCGATTTTCTTGGCGTCTTGGCGATTCAATTTCTGATTCGTTTTTCCTTCGTGTCCTTTGTGTCCTTCGTGTCTAAGCTTTTCTTGGCGTCTTGGCGTCTTGGCGGCTAATCTATACAACATGGAAAAAGTCCGCGTCTCTAAACTCATGTCCTTCAATATTGATTCCTGACACCTTTTCTACCTCTGGCCACATAATGGAATCTTCCTCGCTTGCTGCCTGGGGAGTGCCCTAAACTGATCGGGGTATCCGATCGGGCTGTCCGCCCGGTTTTGTGGGAGTCGCGCCTCTGCATGGCAACGAACGAACCTGATTCCTCCACCGAGCGGGCATCGTTGCGCGCCGGCGCGCGTTTTTCCGGACACGGGAAGAACCTGATGCTCGCCGCGGCCGTCCTGCTGCTCGCCGCATGGGGCGCGCACTGGTTGTACTACCGGTGGGCCCACCTCTACCTGGACGACGCGCGCATCGACGGCGAAGTCGTGACGATCTCCAGCCGCGTGTCGGGATGGATCACGGAGCTGCCCGTGATCGAGGGTGACCGCGTGAAACAGGGTCAACTGCTTGCCCGGGTCGACAGCCGCGACATGGTGTTGCAGCGCGAAGCGCTCGTGGCCCGGTTGAAGGCGATCGAGAACCAGTCGGTGGTGGTCCAGGCGCAGACCGGCCAGGTCGACCAGGAAACCCTCGGCAAGTACGAAAGCGAAATCAGCCGCCTCGCCGCGGCGGAAGCAGAGGTCGCGGCGCTCAGCGTGCAAGTCAAGCAGGCGCTCGACGACTATCAGCGGGCGAAGGATCTGGCCGAGGCGAAGTGGCTCTCGCCGCAGGCAATGGAGCGCACGCGCACTACTTACGAGCAGTTCCGCGAGAACCACCGCAAGGCGCAATCCGAGGTGGCGGCCGCGCGCGGCACGCTGGCTGCCGCCGGCGGCAGCCGCCGCCAGCTCCAGGTAATGGCGCAGCAGCGCCTCGTGCTCGGCCATCAGGCCGATGAAATCCGCGCCGAGATCCGACGGCGAGACGCCGACATCGCTGACCGCACCATCACGGCCCCCGCCAACGGCCGCATCGTGATGACCTTCGCGCGCCAGGGCGAGCACGTCTCTCCCGGGCAGCGCATCCTCATGTTCCACGACCCGGCGGAAATCTGGGTCGAGGCGAACGTGCGCGAAACCGAAGTGCGCATGCTCAAGCCCGGCATGAAGGCGGAGGTTCGCGTCGACGCTTATCCCGGCAAGGTTTTCGCGGGGGAAGTCTTCCGCATCGGCCAGACGGCCACCAGCAAGTTCGCGCTGCTGCCCGATCCCAATCCCAGCGGCAACTTCACCAAGATCACACAGCGCCTGCCGGTGCGCATTCGTCTCGCCGACAAGGACCCGTCGCTGCGCCCCGGGATGATGGTGGAAGTGTCCATTGCCATCCGAAACGACTGAAACGCTGTTCGGGCGCTACGGCCCGGCCTACCGCTGGCTCGCCACCGTCACCGTGATGCTGGGGGCGATCGCGGCCATGCTGACCACAACGTCGGTCAACGTCGCGATTCCGGACATCATGGGCGCCTACGGTATCGGGCAGGATCGCGCGCAGTGGCTGTCCACCGGCACGCTGGCAGCGATGACCGTCGGCATGCTGCTCAATGCCTGGATGATGTCGAGCTTCGGGCAGCGCAAGACCTTCATCGGGGCGTTGTGCATCTTCGCCGCTTCGCTGGTACTCGCCGGCTCGAGTCCCAACGAGTCGGTGCTCATCTTCTGCCGCATCGTGCAAGGCGCCGTGGCGGGGCTGCTGCAGCCGCTCTCCATGTACACGCTGTTCCGGGTGTTCCCTCCCGAGCAGCGGGGAACCGCGATGGGGTTCTTCGGCATGAGCGTGATCCTCGGCCCGGCGCTGGGCCCGGTGCTGGGCGGGGTGATGATCGAGCATTTCAACTGGCGCTCGATCTTCTACGTCGCGGTCCCGGTGAGCGCGGTGGCGATCCTGATGGGCAGCCTGTTCCTGCCGGAGCGGGAGGAGACGGGCGCGCGGGTGCGCTTCGACTGGCCTGGATTCCTGTTGCTGGTGACGGCGCTCGCCTGCCTGCTCACCGGACTGTCCAACGGCCAGCGCGAAGGCTGGCATTCCGACTTTATCCTCACCCTGTTTGCAATCGCCATTCTTGGCGCAGTCGGCTTCGTCGCCTGGGAACTACGCGTGCCACGGCCGCTGGTCAACCTGAAGGTGCTGGCCAACCCGCAATTCACCGGGGCCGCCGCCGTGGCCGCGCTCTTCGGCGTCGGGCTGTTCGGTTCCACTTACCTGGTCCCGCTGTTCGTGCAGACCGTGCAGCACCTGACGCCGTACGCGGCCGGCCTCATGCTGATGCCGGCGGGGCTGATCATGGGCATCCTGATGCCGGCGGCCGGCTACCTGAGCGACCGGTTTCCCGCCCGCAACCTGATCATCGCCGGGTTGCTGTGCTTCGCCGTGTCCTCGTGGTGGCTCGCCGGCGTCGCTGTCAACCTGTCGTTCTGGACCATTGCCTGGTGCGTCGTCGTCTCGCGCATCGGTCTCTCCCTGATCAAGCCCGCGCTTGGCGTCGCGGCGCTGAGGTCGCTGCGGCCAGAACTGCTCGGCCAGGGCGCGGGCATGATCAACTTCTCGCGCCAGCTCGGCGGCGCATTCGGGGTGAACCTGCTCTCGGTCATCCTCGATCGCCGCACGTTCTTCCACAGCGACGCCATGACCAGCCTGCAGACGGCGGGCAACAGCGCGACTGCCGAGCTGTTGAGGCAGGTGCAGATCCTGCTGGCCCAGGCCGGCGCGCCGCCGGACTTGCAGGCGGAGGGCGCCCTGCATTACCTCGGGCGCGTCATCCATGCCCAAGCCTATACGATGGGTTTTCGCGACAGCTTTCTCATCGTCGCGATCATCTTCGTGCTCGGTCTGATCCCGGCGTGGATCATGGGTCGGAGCCGGCCCGTGAGGGGAGGATAAATGGAAAAAGTCCGCATCTCCAAACTCATGTCCGAGCAAGGCCTCTGCTCGCGCCGCGAGGCCGACAGCTACATCGAGCGCGGCTGGGTGCTGGTGGACGGCGTGCCGGTGACCGAGCTCGGCACGCGCGCCTTCGCGAACCAGAAGATCACGCTCGCCAAGGCCGCGCAGTCGCGCCAGGAAGCGACCGTGACGGTCCTGCTCAACAAGCCGATCGGCTACGTTTCGGCGCAGCCCGAGAAAGGCTACCACCCCGCCATCGAACTGATCACCCCGGAGGCGCGCTTCAAGGAAGACCGCGCGCCGCTGCGTTTCAGCCCCGTGCACCTGCGCGGCCTCGCGCCGGCCGGGCGCCTCGATATCGACTCGACCGGGCTGCTGGTCCTGACGCAGGATGGCCGCATCGCCAAGCAGTTGATCGGCGAGGGCTCGGGCATGGAAAAGGAATACCTGGTGCGCGTCGAAGGCAAGCTGGCGGACAGCGGGCTCGCGCAGCTCAACTTCGGCCTGAGCCTCGACGGCAAGCCATTGAAGCGCGCCAGCGTCGCCTGGCAGAACCAGGACCAGTTGCGGTTCGTGCTGCGCGAGGGCAAAAAGCGTCAGCTCCGGCGCATGTGCGAGCTGGTCGGCCTCAAGGTCACCGGCCTGAAGCGCGTGCGCATCGGCAACGTGCGGCTGGGCGAGCTGCCGACGGGGCAGTGGCGCTATCTCAGAAGCGACGAGCGCTTCTGAAAAGCAAGGCAAAAGGAGAAAGGAGAAAGGAGAAAGTAAGAACCTGTTTTGTGATGTTCTTATTGCCTTTCGCCTTTCGACTTTCGACTTATACTATCTTCCTGGGGGAGACACGATATGGCCATCAACACGCTATTCCATTTTTCATTCGCCGTTAACGATCTCGACCGCGCGCGGGCGTTCTACGGCGGGATGCTCGGCTGCAGCGAGGGGCGCAAGCTGCCGGGCCGGGCGGACTTCAATTTCTTCGGGCACCACATCGTGGCCCACCTCGCCCCCGAGGAAGTGGTCGGCGACAAGGGCCGCAAGCTCTCCGGGGACGCGACGCCGCTGCGCCACTTCGGTGTGGTTACCACGCTCGAGGACTTCGAGAACATCGCGGCGAACCTGGCGAAAGGCAAGGCGGATTTCATTAACCAGCCCGCCGTGCGCCAGAAAGGCACGGTGCGCGAGCAGATGCTGATGACGGTGCGCGACGGCTGCGGCAACGCCATCGAGTTCAAGGGGCTGCGCAGCGTGACGGACGTTTACAACGGCGGCTAGCGCGCAGCAAATGGGGTCGGATTCACTTTTGGGGTTGAAATGTAAACCCGGCCCCGCTTACACTCCGCCGACTACTGAGTAATCAAGCATTTGGCAGCCTCGCACCCCGCGAATTCGCCAAGCCGGGCTGGAGCCCCTTAAACTCTCACGAAATTCTAACTGCGCAGCGCCCGGTCTTGTGGCTACAATGGCCGCGGGGGCCATGCCCTCCCGGTC
>CAZCGD010000132.1:0-3228 GCA_964498105.1 uncultured Streptomycetaceae bacterium | reverse complement strand
TCGGTAACCACCGGCTGGCCCAGCCGCTCGCCCAGCCGCTCGGCGAGCACGCGGCCGACGATGTCGTTGCCGCCGCCGGGCGGGAACGGGATCACCAGCCGGATCGGCTTGGTGGGATAAGTCGCGGCTGGCTGGGCGGCGATCGAAACAGGCGGCAGCGCGGCGGCAGCGAGCAGCACGGCGGCGCCGTTCAGCGACAGGCGCTGCAGCCAGGAGCGGTGTCGTGTCGTCATGGGCATGGTGGGGGTCCTGTGCGGGTTCATTGGTGTTACAGGCTCTTTACGTTGGCGTCATGGCGCCTTGGCGGCTAATTTTTGAGGACGAACAGCGCGTCGGCGGCGACCACGCCCTGTTCCCGCACGAAGAGGGGATTCACGTCGATCTCGGCAATGCGATCCGCATGGTCGGCGATCAGCAGCGAGAGGCGCGCCAGCGCGTCGGCCAGGGCGCCGACGTCGAGCGCGGGGCGTCCGCGGTAGCCATGGAGCATCGGCGCGCCCTTGATCTCGTCGATCATCTCGCGCGCGGTCCGGGCGTCGAACGGAGCGAAGCGGTGCGTCACGTCCTTCAGCAGCTCGGCAAATATGCCGCCGAGACCGAAGGCAACGGTCGGGCCGAAATAGGGGTCGTTCACCGCGCCGAGGATGATTTCCGTGCCGGAGGCCATCTCCTGCACCAGGACGCCGTCGATGCGGGCGTCGGGCCGGTATTTCCTGGCCGCGGCGACGACTTCCCGCGCTGCCTGCTTCAGTGCTGCGAGGTCCCGCACGTCGAGCCTGATCGCGCCCGCCTCGGTCTTGTGCGGCACATCGGAAGATTCCACCTTGACCGCTACGGGGAAAGCGAGGGGAGAAGACGTCAATGCTTCGATTTCTGATGGCTTGAGCAGCGCCTCGTTGACCACTGGGATGCCATAGTGCTTCAGCAATTGCTTGGAGCGATGCTCTCCCAGCGTCCCCGCGCCGGCCGGCAGTTCAAGCGCTTGCCGCGCGGTCGCGCGCTGGAGCGGGCGCCTGCCGTTCTTGCGGAATTCGCGCTGCTTGGCGGCAAAATCGGTAAGCGCGGCCAGTGCGTGCACCGCGCGCCCGGCGCCGAGGATGCAGGGTACGTTGTTGTGCTCGAGCCAGGCCAGCACGTCGCCGTTGTCGTCCGGCGAGGTCGGCCAGTTCAGGATAAGCGGCTTGTCGCTGCCGTGCAGCATCTTGAGGAGATTTTCCGACCAGGGACGCGCCGACTTGCCGCGCGGCACGCGCGCGATGACCTGATCTATGTTGGGATCCGCCAGCACCAGGCGGACGGCCTCGCCGTAGGAGGCAAAATTGTCGTTGTAACCGTGGGCGGTGGCGTCGATCGGATTGTTGAACGACGCGAACGAGACCAGCGTCTTGCCCAGTTTCTCGCGTGTAGCGTCGGCCAGGGCGGGAAGCTCGAGCCCGTGCTCGACGCAGCGGTCCGCGAGCAGCACGCCGGCGCCGCCCGAGAGCGTGAGGACCCCCACGCGCTTGCCGGCGGGCAGCTTTCGAATGAGGAAGGCCTTGGAGATATCGATCAGGTCATCCACGTCGCGGATCTCGATGAATCCGCCGCGCTTGAACGCAGCGCGATACAGCTCATAGCCCGCGGTCAGTCGCGCGGAATGCGACGTGGCCGCCTGGCTGCCGACGTCGGTGTTGCCGACTTTCCACGCCAGTACCGGCTTGCCGAGCTCGAGCGCGCGCTCACCGATCTCGATCAGCCGGCGCCCGTCGTTGACCCCTTCCATGAAGGCGACGACGATTTCAACTTCGGGGCGCTCGATCAAGTCGGCGACCCAGTCGAGCAGCGTGAGATCGGCCTCGTTGCCGGTCGAGATGGCGTAATTACAGCCGACGCCGTAGTGGGCAGCGGCGGAGACGACTCCAAAGCCGAACCCGCCGCTTTGCGTGACCATCGCCATGGGGCCCGGCTTCAACGTCGTCAGCTGCGACGTGCCGCCGAAGCCGATGCGCGCGCCGTCCTTGAGATTGAGGATGCCGAGGCAGTTGGGCCCGACCACTCGCACTTTGGCCTTGCGCGCCGCCGTGAGGAGTTCCGCCTGCAGCGCCTTGCCTTCCCCGCCGACCTCGCTGAAGCCGCTGGACAACACCAGCGCGAACGGAATGCCGGCGCGGCCAGCTTGCTCGATGGCGCCGGGCACCTGGCTGGCAGCGAGCGCGATCAGCGCAACGTCGCAGGGCTGCGGCACCGAGGCGACGTCCGGGTAGCAGGTCAGTCCCCTGACTTCGGGGTACTTGGGATTGACCGGGTAGACCTTCCCCTGGTATCCGAAATCGGTCAGCAGCGTCAGCGCCTGGCCGCCGATGCGGGTGGCGTCGCTGGACACGCCGACGACCGCGACCCCGCGCGGGTTGAGAAAGCGCGAGAGATTGGTTCGGGGCAGGGACTCAGTCATCGGAAATAGACAGGATTTGTGGGGTCAAGAAACCGTAACGACAAGACCTGAATAGACAGGATTTACATGATTAACAGGATTAGAGCAAAACCAATCATGAGGGCACGCAACAGCGCGGAGCCGACGGGTTTAATCTTGTCAATCCTATCCATTCTTGCATTTGATTTTGCTTCGGTCTAATCCTGTTAATCCTGTCAATTTTCGTTTTGGGTTTTGTCTTTCGTCAATTCAGTTTCTTCAAGTAGTCGATAACGGCCTTCGCCACCACCTCCGGCTGCTCGGGGAGCAGGGCGTGGCCGGCGTTGGGAATCACTGTCATCGTAACCCGGTCCGCGCCGAATTCGTCGCGGTAACGGTTGCGGCTCTCCGGCGGCGTCATCACGTCCTTCTCCGGTTGCACGTCGAGTACCGGCGCTGTGCCCGCATGCCACCATTCCTCTCTCGGAGTCGCTTCGGTTGCTTCGCGCTCGGCATGCATGACTTCCTCGTGCCAGTCACCCAGCCAGATACGCGGATCGTTGCCCGGCGCGAAGAACGCATGCTTCATCGCGCGTATGCGCTCCTCTTCAGGCAGCGACATGTCGTGGCTCTTGTTAATGGAGGCGCGAATGTCCGGCGGCACCGGCCATACGTGGGTCGCACCGAGCAACGCCACGGCCTTGACCAGCTTCGGAAAATCGGCGGCAGTGGTGCGCGCGACGAAGTTGCCGAAAGCGTGGCCGCACACTACCGCCGGGCCGCCGCCGTTCGCTTCGATTACGGCGGCCATGTCGCGCGAGAAGTCGTGCAGCGTGATG
>CAZCGD010000131.1:0-3089 GCA_964498105.1 uncultured Streptomycetaceae bacterium | reverse complement strand
GACGCGCAGCGGGATTTCGCACCGGTCTCGATGGTGACGGCTTCGCCCCTGATCCTGTGCGTGCATCCGGCGCTGCCGGTTAAGAGCACGAAGGAGCTGATCGCGCTGGCGAAGAAGCGGCCGGGCGAGCTCAATTTCCCGTCTGCCGGCAACGGCACGTCCATGCACCTCTCCAGCGAGCTCTTCAACATGATGGCCGGGATCAAGACCCTGCACGTGCCCTACAAGGGTTCGGGTCCCGGCATCATCGACCTGGTGAGCGGGCAGTTGCAGTTCATGCTGAACCCGATGCCCGAGCCGGTAGCCTTCATCAATGCCGGCAAGCTGCGCGCGCTCGCGACCTCGACGCCGAAGCGCATTGCCGCACTGCCCGATCTGCCGCCGGTCGCCGAAGCCGTTCCCGGCTACCAGACGATCACCTGGCAGGGATTCCTGGTGCCGGCCGGAACGCCCAGGGAAATCGTCGACCGGCTGCATGCGGAATTCATCAAGGCGCTGAAGGACCCGGAGTTTGCCTCGCGCATGCGCGGCATGGGCCTCGAAATCTACGGCACCACGCCGGCCGAATTCAGCCAGTTCATCCGCGACGAGAACGTGAAGTGGACGAAGGTGATCAAGGCGACAGGCGCGCGGGTTGACTGACGTCAACCCGGTGACGACTGATGACTGACGACTGAAGGGTGCTTCAAGAACCATAAGAGCGCCTAACAAAATGACGACTGCTGAAACCACCCCCACCCTAGCCCTCCCCCTGAGGGGGAGGGAACGTTTTTCCTCTCGGAGAAAAGAGTTCTCCTTCCCCCTCAGGGGGAAGGTTGGGATGGGGGTGGTTCGCTTGCGCCGCGACCAATCATTCTGTTACCGGTTCTAAGCAAAGGCGAACGCCATTTAAGGGATAAGCCTGATGAGATCAGTACCGAGGTGTTTGTGTCAGATCGTTTTGGCGGTGGCGGCGGGCGGATGCGCCGGTCTCGCTGCCGCGCAGGGCTATCCGGCGAAACCCATCCGCTTCGTGATTACTTATCCGGCGGGCGGTGGCTCCGACTATACGGTGCGGCCGATCGCGCAGAAGCTGTCTGAGCGCTGGGGCCAGCCGGTATTCGTGGACAGCCGGCCCGGTGGCAGCGCCATGATCGGGACCGATTTCGTCGTCAGGAGCGCGCCCGACGGCTACACCCTGATGCTGGCCGCGTCGAGCGAAGTGTCGATGAACGTGGTGCTGTTCAAGAAGATGCCCTACGACCCGGTGCGCGACCTGCAGCCGGTGACGCTCGTCGGCACGACGCCGCCGATACTGCTGGCCCATCCCTCGCTGCCGGTGAAGTCGGTGAAGGAGCTGGTCGCGCTCGCCCGCGCCAAGCCAGGCGCGTTGAGCTACGGCTCGATCGGCACGGGAACGCCGCAGCATTTCGCGGGCGAACTGATAAAAACGACATTCCGCATCGACATGGTGCACGTCCCGTACAAGGGGGCAGCGCCGGCGCTGATCGACGTCATCGGCGGCCACGTTCCACTCGCGCTGACCGCGCCCACCGTGGCCATTCCGCACGTGAAAGCCGGCCGGCTTCGGGGGCTCGCGGTGACTTCGGCGGAACGCTCCGGCGCGATGCCGGACGTGCCAACTATCGCCGAGTCGGGAGCGCCGGGATTCAACATCGTGCAGTGGTACTCAATATGGATGCCGGCGAAGCCGCCGCGGGACGTCCTGGAAAAGCTCCAGGGCGAGCTGGTGCGCATCATTCAGTCGCCGGACTACAAGCAGCGCCAGCTCGAGGTGGCCACCGATGTCGTCGGCTCCAGCGCCGAGGCCCTCGCCAGCCTCCAGAAGACCGAGATCGAGAAGTACCGCAAGATCGCCGCGGCGGCCGGGATCAAGCCGGAGTGATCGTCATGGGCTAGCGCCCGCTGCTGCGTCCCATCGTCCGGCGGCCCTTGTTTCGCGCGTGATACTGCGGCTGGCTCGGCCCCACGTTTTTCCGCATCTGCGGGCGCCCGTGCTTCGGCATCACGCCCTTGCCGGCCGTGCCGGCCAGAAGCTTCACCCTCTCGATTTCGGCCTTGACCGCTTCAACGTTCGCCGCGTGTTCGTCGCCCGCTCCGGGCGAGCGCAACGCTTCGTGCTCGCGGTCGAGGAGCTCATGCAGCTTGCGCAGCGCCTCGTTGCACGCCGCGGCGGCACTGGCCTCCTTCGCCATTGCCTGCCGGTGCTTTTCGATGTGAACCATGGCGTTCGCGACTTCGGTGGTAATCATGCCGGCCTTTCCTGGTGTCCTGAAACAGGCTACCCCGGAAGCTTGTCCCCGTCCACCGGCGCAGCGACTTCGAACGCATTGGCAATACCCGACACCATGCCGAAGTAGCCCATGACCGCGGTCAGCTCGACCAGCCATTGCTCGCCATGGCGGTTCTTCAACGCATCGAAGGCGGCCTGGTCGACGCGGTTCGTGCGCTGCAGCTGGCGCGCGTAGGTCACGATCTCCCGCTCCTCCGCTGGCAGCTTGCCCGGATCGCCCTTTGCGCGGAGGAGATCGATCAGCTCTTCCCGAACGCCGTTGCGGCGGGCCGCGGCGACCTGCGCCGCCCACACGTACGCCGCCCCGTACTCGCGCGTCGCGGCCAGGATGCCAACCGAGCGGAGCTTGCTCTCGACGATGCAGTCGTGGTGGATAAAAGGAACCAGGGGGATCAACTGCGCCGCCAGCTTCGGGCTGTGGAGCAGCACGCTGAACGGCCCGCGAATCTGGCCGAACACTTTCACGACCGCGTCGGCGACGGCGTGGTGCTCGGCGGGCAGTTCGGACTTGCTGGTTATCGGCTTGATGCGTGGCATGACGGTTTCCCTTTGTTAGTAAGGCTAGATATTGAAATAGGCAAATGCGGCGTCGATGGGTGAGGCGTAGATTGGCACCCGGTCGACTATGGTCGCAGTCGAGCCGTCGACGGCGCCTGCAGCCGCGATCCAGTTGCACGTCTCGCGCGTACCGCCCTGGGGGCCGCCGAAGGCCGGCATGCCGGTCACGGCGCGGCCCCGCACGCCGATGTCCTGGCTGGTGTCGCCCTTCGGGATCTGGTACGCATCGAAGTGGGCC
>CAZCGD010000130.1:0-2121 GCA_964498105.1 uncultured Streptomycetaceae bacterium | reverse complement strand
GCAGCGCCAGCGCGCTCGCCGCGCGCGAGCTCGCCTTCATCCCCCTGCATTACCAGATCGTCACCTGGGCGATGAAGCGCAGCATCACCTACACGGCGCGAACGGACGAGTTCACTTTCGCCCACCACTTCAAACCGCAGTGACGTCTAAGGCAAAAGGTAAAAGGTAAAAGGCAATAGAAAAAAGGGGCAAGAAAGCACGGACTTGCATCGCTGCGCCTTTTGCCTTTTGCCTTTTGCCTTTTGCCTTTATCCTTGGTTGATGCTCGTCTTCGCCGTCAAACGCCTTGCCCAGAGCATCGTGGTGCTGTTCATCATGTCGGCGCTGGTGTTCGCGGGGGTGTATGCGATTGGCAACCCGATCGATATCCTGATCAACCCGCAGGCGGACCAGGCGGAGATCGCGGCGGCGACCAAGGCGCTGGGGCTCGATCAGCCGTTTTGGCGGCAGTACTGGAACTTCATCGCCGGCGCGTTCGCCGGCGACCTCGGCAAGTCGTTCTCCGCCAACATTCCCGCGGTCAAGCTGATCTTCGAGCGCATGCCGGCGACGCTCGAGCTGGCGTTCGTCGCGATGGTGATGGCGGTCGCGCTCGGCATCCCGCTCGGTCTCGTCGCCGGACTCAAGCCGGATTCCTGGACCGGCAAGACCATCATGGCGGGCTCGATCCTCGGCTTCTCGTTGCCGACCTTCTGGGTCGGCCTGATGCTGATCATGGTGTTCTCGGTATGGCTCGGCTGGCTGCCGCCGACCGGTCGCGGTGAGACCGTGATGGTGCTTGGCGTGCCGGTGAGCTTTCTTACCTGGGACGGGCTGCAGCACCTGTTCATGCCGGCGCTGAACCTCGCCCTTTTCAAGTTCTCGCTCCTCATCCGCTTGACGCGCGCCGGCACGCGCGAGGCGTTGTCGCAGGACTACGTCCGGCTCGCCCGCGCCAAGGGGCTGTCGATGGCACGCGTGGTGCGGGTGCACGTGCTGAAAAACATCATGATCCCGATCGTGACCGTGACCGGGCTCGAATTCGGCTCGCTGATCGCGTTCGCCATCGTCACCGAGACCATCTTCGCCTGGCCGGGGATGGGCAAGCTGCTCATCGACTCGATCAACGTGCTCGACCGGCCGGTCATAGTCGCCTACCTGTTGATCATCGTGTTGCTTTTCGTCGTGATCAATTTTCTGGTTGATCTGGCCTATACCGCGCTGGACCCGCGCGTGCGGATCTCGGGCCGTTCGGCGTAAGGCAGATCAGCCGCCGATGAACGCCGATACACGCCGATGAACACCCAGTTAAAAACCACCCCCACCCTGCGCACGCGGAGGGCGGAGCAGGTTCCAAGCGGTGTGTGCTTGGATGCGACCCCGGAGCGGGATGCAGCGCCGCAATGGTCCGCGTGCTTACGTGCGCCTTCACGGTCGCATCCCCGGAAACCGGGGCCCCTGCTCCACGTTTCGGCGCACCTCCCCCTGAGAGGGAGGGAACTCATTCTGTGTTCCGCACAAAATAAAGAACTCCTTCCCCCTCAGGGGGAAGGTTGGGATGGGGGTGGTATACATATTCGAAATGATCGGCGTTCATCGGCGGCTTCATATGCAGTTAGCTGAATCGCCCTTGAGAGAATTTACAGTGGGCTTTGCCCGCGACCGCATCGCGGTTGTGGCAGTTGCAGTTTTGTTCCTTATATTGATATCGGCGGTTCTTGCGCCCCTTATCACGCCGCAAAACCCGTACAACCTGGCGCAGCTGGACATCATGGATTCGAAACTCGCGCCGGGCGCGGAGGCCGGGGCGGGATTCACGTTCTGGCTCGGCAGCGACGACCAGGGCCGCGACATGGTCTCGGCCATCCTCTACGGGTTGCGCATCAGCCTGGGCGTGGGCGTGGCGTCCACGCTCGCCGCGCTCGCGCTCGGCATGGCGATCGGCCTGATCTCGGCCTACGCCGGCGGCTGGGTCGACAACCTGATCATGCGGCTGGTGGACCTTCAGCTCTCCTTCCCCTCCATCCTGATCGCGCTGATCCTGCTCGCGGTGGTCGGACAGGGGGTGGACAAGATCGTGATCGCGCTGATCGCCGTGCAATGGGCCTACTACGCGCGCACGGTGCGCGGCGCGGCGCTGGT
>CAZCGD010000129.1:0-10466 GCA_964498105.1 uncultured Streptomycetaceae bacterium | reverse complement strand
TCCGGAAAAATGCCGCGCCGAGCAGCAGGAGCGGCGCGAGCAGTGGTGCAAGGCCAATCCGGAGAAATGCCGCGAAATGAAAGCGAAGGTGGAGCAGCGCCGGGAAGAGTGCAAGGCAAATCCCGAGAAATGCCGCGCCGAAGCGAAGGCGCGGCGTGAGCAATGGTGCAAGGACAACCCGGAAAAATGCCGCGAAATGAAGGCGAAGGCGGAGCAGCGCCGGGAAGAGTGCAAAGCTGATCCCGCGAAATGCCGCCCCGGGCGGCAGCCCGGCTAGGAGTTCTGCGGTGCTACGGCGCTGCGTCCTGCTGCTGGCCTGGTTAACGGCCGCTCCCGCTGCCGGCGCCACGCTGGGTATAGACGACGCGCGGCATCTCCTCAATCGCACGAGCTTCGCCGCCGGCCCGGCGGACATCGAGACGTTCGCCGCGCTCACGCGCGAGCAGGCGGTGGAGCGCCTGCTGTCGTGGACCGGCAAGCCGGCGGTGACCCCGCCGCTGTCCTGGATGGGCGAGCCATTCGAATCCCTGCGCCGGTTCCGGGGCATGAGCCCGGAAGAGCGCAAGCTGGCGCTGCGCGAGGTGTTCCAGAAGGCTTTCGAGCTGCAGTCGTGGTGGCTCACCGAGATGCTGGTGACGCCGTCGCCGCTCACCGAAAAGATGACGCTGTTCTGGCACAACCACTTCGTGTCGAGCCAGCAGAAGGTGCGCTCGCCGCAGCTGATGCACCGCCAGAACGCGCTGCTGCGGCGCCACGCGCTCGGTAACTTCGGCGAGTTGTTGCACGCCGTCGCGCGCGACCCGGCGATGGTCATCTACCTCGACAGCGCGTCTAACCGCAAGGGCCAGCCCAACGAGAATTTCGCGCGCGAAGTAATGGAGCTGTTCACCCTGGGTGAAGGTCATTACGGGGAACGCGATGTCAAGGAGGCGGCGCGCGCTTTTACCGGCTGGGGCATCGACCCCGACCGCGGGGAGTTCGTATTCCGCCGCCTCGCGCACGACGACGGCATCAAGACCGTGCTCGGCCGCAGCGGCAACTTCAATGGCGACGCGGTTCTCGATATCCTGCTGGCGCAGCCCCAGACTGCCGAGCACATCGCCGTCAAGCTGTGGCGCGAGTTCGTGTCTCCCGAACCCGACCCGGCCGTGGTCGGGCGCATCGCGCAAGTGCTCCGCGAGTCCGGCTACGAGATTGGCCCGGCCCTGCGCGCGCTCCTCACCGCCGACGCTTTCTACGAGCCGCGCAACCGCGCGGTGCTGATCAAGTCTCCCGTCGAGCTCGTGGTCGGCACGCTGCGCCAGTTCAGCTTCACCACCGGGGAGCCGCTGCCGTTCGTGCTGAGCACCGCCCAGCTCGGACAGAACTTGCTGGCCCCGCCCAACGTCAAGGGCTGGCCCGGCGGCGAGGCGTGGATCAATTCGACGACGCTGCTCGGGCGCAAGGCCTTCCTCGACCGGTTGTTCCGGGTGGAGGAGACGCGGGCGATGATGGCCGCGGGCGGGGGCATGGAACCGCCGAAAGTCGCGGAGCGCATGACGGAAGGGCGCGAGCGCGTCCTGCGGGCGATGCTCGACGTGCAATTCGACGGCGGGAAATGGCTGTCGCAATTCGATGACCGGCCGCAGTTGCTGCGGCGGGTGGTCCTCGCGGCGGCCCCAGTGCAGGAGCCGCCGGCGGACGCGCAGGGGCTGGATCTGATCCGTCACCTGGTGCAGGACCCGGTGTATCAACTCAAGTAAAGCGTGACGTGATGAAGCGTGACATGGTAGGGCGTGACATGGTCAAGCGTGACTTGAAAAGGCGTGGCGGTGGATAGACGCAGGTTTTTGAGCGCAGTTGGTGCAGCCACGGTTACGGCGTGGGCGCCTGATGTGGTGTTTGCGCAGCGGGCGGGCGCCGCCTACGACCGCTTGCTGGTGCTGGTGGAGTTGAAGGGCGGCAACGACGGCCTCAACACCGTGGTGCCGTATGCCGATTCCGCGTATACCCAGTTGCGCCCGCGACTCGCCATCCCGCGCGACCAGGTGCTCCAGCTCGACCAGCAGGCGGGCCTGCACCCAGCGCTCGAGCCGCTGCTGGCGCTGTGGCAGGGCCGCGAACTGGCAGTGGTGCAGGGCGTGGGCTATCCCGGCGCCAATCTTTCCCACTTCCGCTCGATCGACATCTGGGACACGGCGTCGAAGAGCAACGAGTACCTGACCGAGGGCTGGCTCGCGCGCGCGTTTGGCGCGGCGCCGGCGCCGCAGGCATTTGCAGCCGATGGCGTGGTGGTGGGCGGCGCCGAAATGGGCCCGTTGCGAGGCGGGGTGCGCACGATCGCACTCACCAACCCGGAGCAGTTCCTGCGGCAGGCCAAGCTGGTGGCGCCGGCGGGGCAGGCGCGCAATGCCGCACTCGACCACATACTCAAGGTCGAGCAGAACATCGTGCGGGCGGCCGCCCGGCTCCACGGCAACCATCTGTTCGCCACTGCATTTCCGGCCCATGCCTTCGGCAACGCGGTCCGCACCGCCGCCCAGTTGGTGGCGAGCGGGGCGGGGGTGGCGGTGATCAAGCTCTCGCTCGGCGGATTCGATACCCACAGCGGGCAGCCGGCCCGCCACGCGCAGTTGCTCAAGGCCCTCGCGGAAAGCCTGGTGGCGCTGAAGAGCGCACTCGCGGAAATCGGCCGCTGGGATTCGACGCTGGTCATGACCTACTCCGAGTTCGGGCGCCGGCCGCGGGAGAACCTCTCGAGCGGCACCGACCACGGCACCGCCAGTGCGCATTTCGTGATGGGCGGGAGGGTGAAGGGCGGCCTCTACGGGGCGCCGCCAGAGCTGGCGCGCCTCGACGGCAGCGGCAACCTGCCGTTTGCGGTGGATTTCCGCGACCTCTACGCTACGGTGCTCGAACGCTGGTGGGGTGTGGACGCCCCCGGCGCGCTGAACGGCCGTTTCGCAGCCCTCGACCTCGTCCGCGCCTGAGTTCTCCGCCCCGTTACGGTGCCTACGGTACCGTGCCGGACCACATCGTGGCCGGCCGGGGCTGCCTCGCATTGAGGCCCCTAAACCGCTAGAATGTTTGCCGTTTCGCCGCTCAGGTCGGCCGGAACCGGGTGGTGGTGGATTTGCAGGTGCCAGGCGAATAATCCAGGGAAAACAAGATCATGCTTGCAACACGCATCCGACAGAAAGACGGCGTTTTTTACTTCGTCAGCTACCCGGCCAAGGACGTCCTGGCCAAGGTGCGGTTTCTCAGCCGCTTCTACGGGGAAGGGGACCAGATCGCGCCGCAAACGATTTCCCAGAGCGACGAAATCGCCCAGTTCATCGCCCGCATCGAGCACAACGACCAGGCGTTCCAGCGCCAGTTGTCACGCGCCAAGGTGCGGGCGCTCAAGAATTTCTACGAAATGGCGGTAAGCCAGCCGCCGATCCCCGGCACCGTGCTGCTGTTCACCAGCGAAAGGCTCCAGTTCCAGGCGCTCGCCTCGGAGCAGAGCGTCGGCCATCTCCAGGAGCCCGCCTCCAAGTTCCTCATGATCGACGGCCAGCACCGCATGGCGGCGCTGCAGTTCTACCTGCGCGAGCGCCCCGCGGAGGGCAACAACATTCACGTGCCGTGCGTGATTTTCGACGGCCGCAGCGAGGACTTCGCCGCGGAAATGTTCGTCATCATCAATTCCACGCCGACCCGCATCAACAAGAGCCACCTCGTCGATCTCTACGAGCGTATTTCGTGGGCCGATCCCGACCGCCGGTTCGCGGCGCGACTGGTGGACAAGCTCTACCGTGAGGGCGACAGCCCGCTCAAGTACCGCATCAACCGCTTGGGCGGCCGCAGCCAGCAGGAGAAATGGATACTGCAGGCGGAGTTGTTCAACGAGCTGCACCGCTGGGTGGGCGGCGAGTGGCGCAAGATCCAGCGCTCCTCCAACGTGACGCGCGAGGCTGACCGCTACTACGCCATCGTGCGCGACTTTCTCAAGGCGTGCCAGAAGGTATGGACCACCTCGTGGGGGCATCCGAACTACATGGTGACCAAGCCGGTCACGTTGAAGGCGATGATCCGCGTATGCGCCGATCTCGCCCGCGTCGATGCCGAGCCAGCCGACGGCCGCCAGGCGCGCTGGGAAAAGCGTCTCGGGCCGTGGACCGAGCGCATGCGCGAGTTCCGCATGGAAGGCTTCTACGAGCGTTTTCCGGCCAAGGGCCAGATCGAGCGCGTCACGCGGCTCCACCGCGACCTGGCGAAAATGGCCAACATCGAAGTCCAGTCGCGCCGCAGCCAGGCCTGAACTGCGTGAATCGTGATTCGTGAGTCGTGATTCGACTCACCAGCGGGCCCCTTGGGACCGAATCACAATTCACGATTCACGAATCACGCCTTTCTTCGCGGCCTCGGACTGGCCGGTGGCAAGTTTATTGGCCATCGCGTCGGCCGCCTGCCCACCTTCGGGGTCACATCCCCACTGAAGTGGGGCCCCTGTTCCGCCCTCCGGTGTGCTACTTGGCGGCTGTGACCATGATTTCGACGCGGGTGTCGGGCGTGCCGAGGCGCGCTTCGATGCAGGCGCGCACCGGCTTGTTGTCGGGATCCACCCACGCTTTCCAGGCCGCATCCATCTGCTCTTTCTCGCGGATGTCGGCGAGCCAGACCTGGGCCCACAGCAGTTTTGACTTGCTGCTGCCGGCCGCAGCGAGGGCGGCGTCGATCTTCTTCAGGATTTCTTCCGACTGTGCCTTGCAGTTGGCGCCGCGGTTGTCGGCGGTGGTGCCGGCGACATAGACCAGCCCGCCGTGCTCCACGGCGCGGCACAGTACTGGACCGGGATTGTGGCGCTTGATGCTCATGGCCTTCTCCATTGGATTTACCGGGATCTCCCCGGTCAGACTGTATCACCAAAGTTGCAGTAAAGTGGCGGGGTAACCGATTATTAAGGAGAACCCTGTCATGCCAAGAGTCCTAGTCATACACGGCGCCGGGATGAACATGCGCGGCAAGGCGCAGATCGAAACTTTCGGCCCGATGACGCTGCCGGAATACGACCAGCACATTCGCCAGTACGCGTCCGAGTTGAAGGTCGAGGTCGAAATATTGCACTCGAACGTCGAGGGCGAGGTTATCAACAAGTTCTACGCCGCGCACGACGGCGGGGTGGATGGGGCGGTCATCAACCCGGCGGGCTACACGACGGGCCACCCCGCTCTCGCCGCCGCCATCGGGCAGGTGAAATTCCCCACCTTCGAGCTCCACATCTCCAATCCTGCGCGGCGGGGCAGGGTATCGGAAATCGCCCCTGCCTGCCGCGGCGTAGTCACCGGTTTCGGCATCTTCGGCTACTGGGTCGCGCTGCGCGGCATCCAGAATCTCCTCGCCGCAAGATGAACAAACCGCTGCCGTTGCAAGGCATCCACGTCGCGGAGTTCTGTCACGTCGTGATGGGTCCGACCTGCGGGTTGGTGCTCGCCGACCTCGGCGCCGAGGTGATCAAGGTCGAGCCGCTCGACGGCGATCACACGCGCCAGCTGGTCGCGTCCGGCGCGGGCTTTTTCCCGACCTACAACCGCAACAAGAAGAGCCTCGCCGTCGATCTCAAGTCGCCGCAGGGGCGCGAAGCGGTGCTGAAGCTCATCGCCGGCGCCGACGTGCTGATCGAGAATTTCCGGACCGGCGCGATGGACAATCTCGGCTTCGGCTGCGAGGCGATGCGCAAGCTCAACCCCCGGCTCGTTTACTGCTCGCTGAAAGGGTTCCTGCCCGGCCCCTACCAGCACCGCACCGGACTCGACGAGGTGGTGCAGATGATGGGCGGGCTTGCCTACATGACCGGCGGGCGCTACGGCCCGCTGCGGGCCGGCGCCTCGGTCAACGACGTGATGGGCGGCATGTTCGGGGCTATCGCGATACTCGCCGCGCTGCACCAGCGCGCCGCCACCGGCAAGGGCCAGTACGTGCAGAGCGCGCTGTTCGAGAACAACGCGTTCCTCATGGCGCAGCACATGATGGAAGGGCTCGCGACGGGCAAGCCGGTGTCGCCGATGCCCGACCGCGTGCGCGCCTGGGCGCTCTACGACAACTTCAAGACCGGCGACGGCGAGTTGGTGTTCGTTGGCGTGGTGACCGACACACAGTGGAAGATCTTCTGCAATGCGTTCGGGCTGCAACACCTGTTGTCCGAGCCGGAGCTCAAGACCAACCCGCAGCGCGTCGCGGCGCGGCCGCGCATCGTCCCGATCGTTAGCGCCATCTTCGAGAAGATGACCAAGCAGCAGCTGATGGACAAATGCGAGGAGCTCGGCCTGCCGTTCGCGCCGATTGCCAGGCCGGAAGACCTGTTCGACGACCCGCACCTCAACGCGTCGGGTGGACTGACGCCAGTCACGCTAGCCAATGGCACGAGGACCAAGGTGCCGAACCTGCCCATCGAGATGGACGGCGCGCGCCTCGGCACGCGGCTGGATATTCCCAGGGTTGGCGAGCACACACGCGACGTGCTGAGCGGGCTCGGCTATGCCGTTGCCGCGATCGAGCGGATGGCCGCGGACAAAGTAATCAACGTCGGAGTGAAAGCAGACTGACCCGCGCCGTAGCGCGCTGACCTACAGCGTGCCGTACAGGAACCAGCGCCCGATAAAGACGACGCCGGCCGCCATGAGCGCATAGACGACGTAGTCCGGCAGCTTGCTGGTGTTCCCGTGCGTGAGGCGGGACTGGTTCCACATCTTGCCGAGAAAGATGGCGCCGATGATGATCGGGATGGCGATCAGGGGATACTGGACGGTAGCACCCCACACGTTGCCGAGGGCGGCTTCGATCCAGCCGTCGTCCCTGAAGAAGTGGTAGGAAATGCCGCCGATCCCGAACAGCACCAGAATGATCGTGCCGAAGGACTGTAGGTAGTTGAGCGACTGGCTCACGGCTTGTTACCCTCGCCAAGTGCTGTTTAGACCCGGTAGGCTGCCATTGTAGCAACGAAGGCGGTTCACGGGGCGCCCCGTCAAGAACGCAATTAAAGAGCGTCGCATACCGCGCTGGTGACGATCTCGGTCGTCGCCTCGCCGCCGAGGTCAGGGGTATGGATGCGTTTCGCGGTCACCGCCTCCACCGCGCGCATCAGCCGTTGCCCGGCCTCCCTCTCCCCCAGGTGCTCGAGCATCATGGAGGCGGTCCAGAAGGTGGCCACCGGGTTGGCCACGCCCTTGCCCGTGATGTCGAACGCCGAGCCGTGGATCGGCTCGAACATCGACGGAAATTTCCGCTCCGGATTGAGGTTGGCGGTCGGTGCGATGCCGAGGCTGCCCGAGAGCGCGGCGGCAAGATCCGACAGGATATCGGCGTGAAGGTTGGTGGCGACGAAAGTGTCGAGCGTCTGCGGCTTGAGCACCATCAACGTGGTGACGGCGTCCACCAGCACGCGCTGCGTCTCTACCGCGGGATAATCTTTCGCGACCTCGTAGAAGATCTCGTCCCACATCACCATGCCGTGGCGCTGGGCGTTGGACTTGGTGACGAGCGTCAGGTGCTTGCGCGGCCGGTCTTGAGCGAGCTTGAAGGCGTAACGGTGGATGCGCTCCACGCCGGTGCGCGTGAAAATCGAGATTTCGGTCCCGACCTCTTCGGGCAGGCCGCGGTGCGCGCGCCCGCCGCTGCCGGAATACTCGCCCTCGGAGTTTTCGCGGATGATGACCCAGTCGATGGCGTTGCCGTTGACGAGCGGGCTCTTGATTCCAGGCAGCACGCGCGCTGGACGCACGTTGGCGTACTGGTCGAAGCCCTGGCAGATCGGCAGCCGCAACCCCCACAGCGAGACGTGATCCGGCACATTCGGCGCCCCCACCGCGCCGAAGAAAATGGCGTCGAAGGTCTTCAACCGGTCAAGGCCGCCATCCGGGATGTAGTGCCCGTGCTTGAGATAATAGTTGCTGCTCCACGGGAAGTGCTCAACCTTGAGCCGGAAGCCGCGGTCGCGTTGCGCCAGCACTTCCAGCACCTTGAGTCCGGCGGCGATCACTTCGATGCCGATGCCGTCGCCGGGAATGGCTGCAATCTTGTATTCGCGCATTTAAGATCGGTGAATGGTGAATGGTGAATGGAAAATGCGAGTTTTCACGATTTCCGATTTACTATTCCCCATTTACGGGGTGGGGCATTATACGCCGGTGCGATGATGGGACGGGAGATAAGCTAAAATCCGCACTTAAAAATGAAATTTCTCGCTCTCGATACCTCGACCGAATACTGTTCCGTTGCGCTGTGGCGCGACGGGGCGCTGGATGCGCGCGAGGTGCACGCCGGGCAGCGGCATTCGCAGTTGCTGTTGCCGATGGTGGACGAGCTGCTCGAGCGCCATGAGCTGACGGTGGGGGGGCTGGACGGCATCGCCTTCGGGCAGGGGCCGGGGTCGTTCACCGGACTGCGCATTGCCTGCGGCGTGACGCAAGGGCTGGCCTTCGGCGCCGGCCTGCGGGTGGTGGGCGTCAGCACGCTGCTGGCGATGGCGGAAGCCACCGGAATGGGGCGCGTGGTGTGCTGCCTCGATGCGCGGATGGGCGAGATCTACCATGCCGCGTACGCGAAAGGGGATACGGGATGGGAGCCGGTGCACCCTCCGACCCTGTGCGCGCCGGGGCAGGCGCCGTTGCCGCCGGCGGGCCCGTGGACGGGCTGCGGCAACGGGTTTGCCGCGTACGAGGCGGTGCTGAAGCAGCGCTATGCCGGACGCCTCTCGGCTATCATGCCCGGGCTATTCCCGCATGCACGCGACATCGCGCGGCTCGCGGCGCGCGAGTTCGAGGCGGGGCGGACGGTCGCAGCCGAGCAGGCGCTACCCGTCTACATCCGCGACAAGGTGGCCTTGACGACGCATGAGCGCACAGCTTGACCTGGTTCCTCGTTATCGCAGGATGACCGCCGAGGATCTCGACGCGGTCATGGCGATCGAGGGCGCGATCTACCCGTATCCGTGGACGCGCGGCAACTTCAGCGACGCGCTCGCGGCGGGATATCACTGCTGGATGGTGGAGTGCGGCGGGGGGGCGGTCGGCTATGCCGTGGTAATGGTCGCGGCGGGCGAGGCGCACCTGCTCAACCTGAGCGTGGCCAGGGCGTGGCAGCGGCGGAGCCTTGGGCGCGAGCTGCTCCACTACGTGCTCAAGCTGGCGCGCGACTGTAGCGCGGGAAAAATCCTGCTGGAAGTGCGCCCGTCGAACCGCGCGGCGATCGCGCTTTATTCCACCGCCGGCTTCGCCGAGATCGCGCTGCGCCGCGGTTACTATCCGGCGGGCGAAACCCGCGAAGATGCGGTGGTCATGCAGCTCGACCTTGAAAAGCGTGAATCGTGATTCGTGAGTCGTGATTCGACCGGACCGAATCCAGTGAAGACCCGTCGTGAATTGATGCTGGAAGAAATGGGGCTGACGCCCCTGTGGCGGCTGCGTGGCGGTGCGCCGACGGTGGAAGAAATCCCGGGCGCGGCGCCGGAGGCCGTTCCCGAGTCACGAGCCCCGAGCCCCGAGCTACCGCGGCGGGTCATCGCGCAGGAACCCCGAATCACGACATCCCCTCCTGCCGGAGGAGGGGTGGCGCGTCGCGCCGGGGTGGTGGGAGACGAATCACGAATCACGGAATCAGGCGATCGCCGCGCCACCATCATGCGCATGGAGTGGCCGGGGCTGAAGGAGGCGGTCGCTTCCTGCACTTCGTGCCCGCTGCACGCGAAGCGCAACCAGACGGTGTTCGGTGTCGGCGACGAAAACGCCGACTGGCTGTTCGTCGGCGAAGGACCGGGCGCCGACGAGGATGCGCAGGGCGAGCCGTTCGTGGGGCAGGCCGGCAAGCTGCTCGACAGCATGCTCGCCGCGATCAAACTGCGGCGCGGCGCGAATGTCTATATTGCGAATGCTGTCAAATGCCGCCCTCCGGGAAACCGCAACCCGGAACCGGGCGAATTGCTTGCGTGCGAGCCGTACCTGAACCGCCAGATCGACCTGATCCGGCCGAAGCTGATCGTGGTGCTGGGCAAGGTGGCGGCTGCCAGGCTGCTCGCGACCGACGCCAGCGTCGCCAGCATGCGCGGGAAGGTGCATGATTACCGCGGCACGCCGTTGATCGTCACCTATCACCCGGCCTATCTTTTGCGCAGCCTGCCGGACAAGGCCAAAGCCTGGGCGGATCTTTGTTTTGCCGTGCGCACCATGGAGGGCTTGCAGAAGGGAGCGCAAGCCCCCATTTGATACCGCGTGACGTGGTGATGCGTGACGTGATACTGCGTGACGTGGTGAGGCGTGACATGGCGAAGCGTAAGTGCCTGCTCCTGTCTTTTCGCTCACGCAGTACCATGTCACGATTGACCACGTCACGCATCACCATGTCACGCTTTACCATGTCACGATCTGGCGGAGGGCAAAAATGATCAAGCGATTACTTGCGACAGTGATAGTAGCCGCGACGATGTTGCTGTCAGGCTGCGGCTACAACAC
>CAZCGD010000128.1:0-2428 GCA_964498105.1 uncultured Streptomycetaceae bacterium | reverse complement strand
CGGCGACAAGCTGAAGCCCATCAACGACGGCGTCGCGAAGGAAGGCGCGTTCTACCTGTTCGCGCTGCGGTTGGTGCCGGCGTTTCCGTTCTTCGTCATCAATCTCGTGATGGGGCTGACGCCGATCCGGACCTGGACCTTCTATTGGGTGAGCCAGATCGGAATGCTCGCTGGCACCATCGTCTACGTCTTCGCCGGGACCACGCTCGGCGAGTTCAGGATTTCCATCGAGCTGCTCCTCGCTTTCACGCTGCTCGGCATCTTTCCGCTCATCGCGAAAAAGGCGCTCGACGTCGTCAAGGCACGCAGGGTATACGCCAGGTGGACGCGTCCCGCGCGCTTCGACCGCAACCTCGTGGTGATTGGCGCCGGTTCCGCCGGGCTCGTGTCTGCCTACATTGCCGCCGCGGTAAAGGCGAAGGTGACCCTGATCGAAAAGCATCGCATGGGCGGCGACTGCTTGAACACCGGCTGCGTGCCGTCCAAGGCGCTCATCAAGTCGGCGCGGTTGCTTTCCCATATCAAGCGCTCCAGAGAGTACGGCATCAAGGCCGCAAGCGCCGAGTTTGATTTCGCGGACGTGATGGAACGCGTGCAGCGGATCGTAAAGACCATCGAGCCGCACGATTCCGTCGAGCGCTACACCGGGCTCGGCGTGGAATGTCTCTCCGGAGAAGCGAAGATCATCTCGCCCTGGTCGGTGGAGGTTAAAAATGCAAGCGGCACGCGCACGCTTACGACGCGCGCCATCATCATCGCCGCCGGCGCCCGCCCCTTCGTGCCACCCATACCCGGCATCGAGGAGGTGGGCTATGTCACGTCCGACACCGTGTGGGAGTTGCGGCAACTGCCAAAGCGGCTGGTCGTCCTGGGTGGCGGGCCGATCGGCTCGGAGCTGACGCAGTGCTTCGCGCGCTTCGGTGCGCAGGTGACCCAGGTCGAAATGCTGCCGCGCATCATGATCCGCGAGGACCCGGACATCTCGGACCTGGTGATGCAACGGTTCCGCAAGGAAGGCATCAGCGTGCTGGTCAGCCACAAGGCGAAGGAGTTCCGGATCGAGAACGGCGAGAAGATCCTCATCGCCGAGCACGATGGCAAGGACGTGCGAATTCCCTTCGACCAGTTGCTGTGCGCGGTGGGCCGGATCGCGAACACCAAAGGTTACGGGCTGGAAGAGCTCGGCATCCCGGTAAGCAAAACCCGCACCGTGGAGAACAACGAGTACCTGCAAACGATTTATCCCAATATCTACGCGTGTGGCGATGTCGCGGGCCCATACCAGTTCACGCATACCGCTGCGCACCAGGCGTGGTACGCGGCGGTAAACTCGCTGTTCGGCCGCTTCCGGAAGTTCAAGGCCGACTACTCGGTGATTCCGTGGGCGACTTTTACGGACCCGGAGGTCGCGCGGGTGGGATTGAATGAAACAGAGGCGAAAGAAAGAAACGTCCCCTACGAGGTCACGACCTACGGCATCGATGATCTCGACCGGGCGATCGCCGACGAAGAGGCGCACGGCGTGGTCAAGGTGCTGACCGTGCCCGGCAATAAACAGGGAAGGATTCTCGGCGCCACCATCGCGGGCGAGCACGCAGGCGATCTGATTGTCGAGTTCATTACCGCCATGAAACACGACATCGGATTGAACAAGATCCTGGGAACGATCCACATCTACCCGACGCTGGCAGAGGGCAACAAGTTCGCCGCAGGCGTGTGGAAAAAAGCTCACACGCCTAAAGAGTTGCTGAGATGGGTCGAGAAATATCATTCGTGGATGCGCGGGTGAACCGGAGGGATGAGGGATAAGAAAAGCACCAAATGCTAAGCACCAAATTACAAACAAGCACCAAATCTCAAGCACTAAGCACCAAACGTTTGGAGTTTGGAATTTGAGTTTTGTTTGTGATTTGGAGTTTGGGATTTATGAGGGATGAGGGCGGAGGAGTAAGAACGTCATTGGTTGCGCTCATGCTGCTCGCCGCAGGCAGTACTGCTGCGCAGGGTTTCGATCATGAGCACGGTGCGTGGACCGCGCTGCTCAAGAAGCATGTGGTGCTACTGGACGGGGGCAAGGCCTCGCAGGTGCACTACGCGGGATTCCAACAGGACCGTGCCGCGCTGAAAGGCTATCTCGATTCGCTGTCGAAAGTTGCACCGCAGGAGTTCGACGGCTGGAGCAAGGCGCAGAGAATGGCGTTCCTGATCAACGCCTACAACGCCTACACCGTCGAGAAGATCCTCACCCGCTATCCCGACATCAAGTCCATCTGGGACTTCGGCAAGGTCTTCGGCAATCCCTTCAAGGACCGGTTTTTCACGCTGCTCGGACGGGCGTCCTCCCTCGACCAGGTCGAGCACGAGACCTTGAGGAAGCCCGGCGCCTACGACGAGCCGCGCGTCCACTTCGCCGTCAACTGCGCGTCAG
>CAZCGD010000127.1:0-2016 GCA_964498105.1 uncultured Streptomycetaceae bacterium | reverse complement strand
TTCACCAACGTTGCGCTGATGCCGGACGGCGATGTGTGGTGGGAAGGGCTGACCCAGCCACCCCCGAAGGAACTCACGGACTGGCAGGGCCAGGCCTGGACGCCGGGATGCGGGCGCAAGGCGGCTCATCCCAATGCGCGCTTTACCATGAGCTGCAGCCAGATCCCGTCCGTGGACCCGGATTGGGAAAACCCGCAAGGAGTGCCGATCAGCGTGTTCCTGTTCGGCGGGCGGCGCGCCACCGCCGTGCCGCTGGTGACGGAATCGTTCGACTGGACGCACGGGGTGTACATGGCATCGACGATGGCCTCGGAAACGACAGCCGCCATCGTCGGGCAGGTGGGCGTAGTGCGGCGCGATCCATTCGCAATGCTGCCGTTCTGCGGCTACCACTACGGGGATTACTTCAGGCACTGGCTTGCGATCGGCAAGGGCCTCAAGCAGCCGCCGCGGATTTTCAGCGTCAACTGGTTCCGGCAGGACGCGCAGGGCGAGTTCATCTGGCCCGGCTTTTGTGACAACATGCGCGTGCTGAAGTGGGTCATCGATCGCATCGAGGGCAAGGTGGATGCGGTCAAGACGCCACTCGGCCTGCAGCCGCGCTACGAGGACATGGAGTGGACGGGCCTCGACGGCTTTACGCGCGAGCGTTTCGACGAGTTGAACAAGGTGGACCCCGCGGCCTGGCGCAAGGAAGTAAAAGACCACAGCGAGCTGTTCGACAAGCTCAAGGCGCGCATGCCGAAAGAGCTGTACGAGCAGCGCGACCAGCTGGAGCGCTCCCTCTAGCGCGAGCGCGTTTCAGATAAGGGCGGGCCGCCCGGCTCGGACACGCGCAGGCGTGTTTACTCCCACCACCCCGTCACTTCGTGACACCCCTCCTCCGGCAGGAGGGGAGTACCTCGGCTCACTCTCGTGAGAGGAGGGGAGTTTTTCTAATTCCCCTCCTGCCTGAGGAGGGGTGCCCGCGCGGCGGGCGGGGTGGTGGGAGCTGCCGGAGGCAGGGACGGCGTAAAACGCCTGGGTGGTGTGGTTACACATCAGGCGAACATGTAGCGCTCAATAATCGATGGACACCGGCAACTTGGTGTCCATCGATTGGATGATGGCCTCGAACGCGGCGATGGTATTGACCATTTCCGCGGGCGTGATGGGATAGGGGTTGCCGCCGGCCACGGCATCGGCGAACGCGTCGAACTCGGCAAGTATCGAGTCCACTTTGGGAAACTCACGGCGTTCCACTTTCCCGCCCCGCGTGCGAACGACGACTTCGGTCTCCCCGATGGCTTCGACCGAGCCCTCGTCGCCGAACACCTGCACTCGCCAGTAGAACGGGGAGGCGCGCACCAGGCCGAAATAGCCGGAGAGGCCGCTGGCAAAACGGAACATCACCGAGGCGGCGTCGCGCGGGTCCTGCCCCGGCCGGAAGGAAACGACCTGCGCCTTCACCTCGGACACGGCGCCGCCCAGGCCCACGAAGGCGTCGAGCAGATGGATGCCGGTGCCGGTCATGCCGCCGCCGGGCGACTCGCCCGGTGAATCGCGCCAGGCGGAGAAGTGCAGGCCGGAGTTCTCGTTGCTGTAATGACCTTCGATGTGCATGACGCGCCCGAGCGCGCCGGTGGCGACGACCCGGCGCAGCTCGACCATCGAGGGCCAGAAGCGCTTGTTCTGACCGACGCCGATGGGGACGCCCGCTTTTTGTACGGCGGCTACCGCGCGCTCGGCGTCCGCGCGCTTCAACGATAGCGGCTTCTCGCAGAACACCGGCTTGCCGGCTGCGGCTACGCGCACGATCTGGTCGGCATGCAGGGAGTGGGGGGTCGCCAGCACGACGGCCTCGACCCGCTGGTCGGCGAGCGCGCGCTCCAG
Source organism: uncultured Streptomycetaceae bacterium (assembly GCA_964498105.1). GTDB lineage: Bacteria > Pseudomonadota > Gammaproteobacteria > Burkholderiales > SG8-41 > SG8-41. The sequence continues at coordinate 144 of CAZCGD010000127.1, read as the reverse complement.
GTCGTCGCTCAAAGTGAAGCCGTGAGCCTCGGCCAAGGGCAGCGCGGCATCGAGCTCCTTGCTGACGCCATGGACGAAGCGGATTTTCCCGCTTTTGCCCTGCACGCACTGGAGGATGTTCTTGCCCCACCAGCCGAGGCCGAT
>CAZCGD010000126.1:0-4328 GCA_964498105.1 uncultured Streptomycetaceae bacterium | reverse complement strand
GCGACGCGCCGGCGGACGCAGAGGCCGAAGAGGAGATCGACAAGGACGAGCTTGCTGACGCGAAGCAGGCGCCGGCGACACGCAAGCTCAACGCTACCGATCCAGTGCAGCAGCAGGTCGTTAGCCTGCTTGAAAAGCGGGACTACCCCGAGCTGGAGCGCATCCTGTGGGACTTGCAGCGTGCATTCGAGGAGGATGCAGGCGCGAGCAACAGGCTCGAAAACGCGTTTCAGGCGTTCAACAAAGTACCGCGTGGTGCTGACGCCGCGTTCAACGAGTGGGCGAAACAATACCCGTCGTCCTACGTGGCGCTGACCGCGCGCGGCAGCTACTTCTATTACCAGGGGCTGGATGCACGGGGAACGGAAACCATCAAGAACACGCCGGCGGAGAATATCCGCGCAATGCGTACCTACCTGGGATGGGCGCGGCTCGACCTGGAGTACTCCCTGACCCTGACGCCAAAGCCCTATCTCAGCCGGTTCACCTTGATGTCGATCGATCGCACTAACGGCAATCGCAAGGGCGAGAGCGCGCAGTACCAGGAAGCAGTAAAACTCGCGCCGCAGAGCGTGGAGCTGAGGATTGCGCGCATGTTCGGCCTCGAGCCGCGCTGGGGCGGCAGTGTCCGGGAGATGGAGCGGTTTCTGGCCGAGTCGCGCTTGCAACTGAAGGATCCTGCAGCGGTAGCGCGACTGGCCGCGCGCATCCCCGCGTACCGCGCCCACGAGCGCCAGCAAGCCGGCGATTACCAGCAGGCCCTCGCGCTCTACGACGAGTCAATCGCGCTCTATGCCGGTGCGGGCGCGCTGTGCGAGCGCTCCTACGTACTGGGCCAGTTGCAGCGGCATGACGAAGCGCTTGCCGATATCAAGCTTGCCCTCTCCAAGGTGCGCGACACCCGCTATTGCCTGGAACGGGCCGCTGCGGCTGCCGCCGGCGCCAAGAACCCGCTGGAGGCGATCGACGTCATGAATCTCGTGATCGAAGTCGATCCCGCCTCGGTTCATGCGCTGAACCAGCGGGGATGGCGGCACCAGCAACTCGGCAAGCTGGATCTCGCCTATCAGGACTATCGCGCCTCGGCCCTGCTCGGCGACGCCTGGGCACAGTTGATGACGGGCAAGCTCCTCTGGGCGGGCAGGGGTGTCAGGGAAAATCGTGATGAGGCGCTGGAGTGGCTGCGAAAATCCGCGGAACAGGGCAACGCCGACGCCAAAACCAGCCTGGAGCAGGCGCAGCAACAGCTTGGGAAGAAATAGGTCCTGCCGTCGCGCTACCGTTCGGGAGCGGCAATTGTGACAAACAGGGCGCGTCTATTCCGGCTCGATCCCTGCCAGCTTCGCTATCTTCTCAACTGTCGCGAGATCCTGCAGGATAAATTTGTCGAGTTCAGCCGGCGTGGTGGGCGCTGGCTCGGCGCCCAGCGAACGCATGGTTTTCTCCACGTCGGGCTGGCGGAGCGCGTTGATGATCGCCAGGTTCAACTTGCTGATGACCGCTCGCGGCGTCTTCGCCGGCGCGAAGATCGCGCCCCAGGAATCCCAACGGAAGCCGGGCAGCCCGGCCGCCTCGGCGACTGTCGGAATGTCGGGAAAGACGGCGTTGCGTTGAGATGACGTGATGCCGAGCGCGCGCATCCGGCCGTCCCGGACCAGTTGCGCCGAGCTGGCGAGCGGCGCCATGAACAACTGCACGCGTCCCGCCAGGAGGTCGGTGGTCGCCTCGGGGATGCCCTTGTAGGGCACGTGCACGACTTCGATGCCGGCGGCGTGCTTGAACATCTCGCCGGCAAAATGGGTGCCGCTGCCGCGGCCGGCTGAAGCCAGGTTGAGCTGCCCGGGCCTGGCCCTGGCGAGCGCGATCAGTTCCTTCGCGTTCTGCGCGCCCAGCGTCGGTGGCACCACCAGCAGGTACGCCGCGGTGTAGGCCATGGAGACGCCGGAGAAGTCCTTGCGCACGTCGTATGGGATCCTCCGCACGGACGGGAGGACGGTGTGAGACGCCGACGTCGAGAGCAGGGTGTAGCCGTCAGGATTGGCTTCCGCGACCGTCTTTGATCCGACCATGCCGCCGGCGCCGGCGCGGTTGTCCACGATCATCTGCTGCCCCAGGGCATCGCTCACTTTCTGCGCGATCAGCCGGCCGAAGATGTCCGGCTGGCCCCCCGGCGAGAACGGCACCAGGACGCGGATGGGCCGGTGCGGGAACCCCGCCGCGGGATCGCTTTTCTGGGCGAACCCGGGCGGAGCGCCCAGGACGAGACAGGCTGCGGCGACGACCAGGGGCTGCCGGAGCGAACGCACCGGTGTTATGCAGCTTCTTCGAATTTCAGCCGCTTCACTTTATCCATGTTGACGCCCTCGATGCGGATCAGCCTGGTCGAGCTCACCCGCGTCGGGGAGTGCAGGTCGCCCTCGTTATAGACGTGGGCCACTCCAGGCGTGAGCTTGTAGGTCCTGGTCGCGCGCACCTTGCCCGGCTTCTCCGGGGTCGCAGGCTGCAGCAACTCGTAGTCACGCATCTCGGTCTCGCCGCGCGCCTGGCCGTAGATCGCCCAGTACGGACCGTGATCGTGCGGCGAACTGGTCTTGGCGCCACGGTAGTGGTGCGCCAGTATGCAGAATCCGAGCTCGAGATCCTCGTACAGCAGCTGGCGCTCCGGCGTTTCATCCTTGAGATAGGTGGACACGAATTTGTCGTCCTTCAGGACGCCCTGCAGCAGCACGCAAACCTTGCTGCGCCCCTTTGGATTGGGCTCTGCCTTGAGAATGTCGTGACAGGCTGCTGCGAATTGCTCGATAGTGCGGAACATGATGGCTCCTCCGTGGGTGGCGACCCTTGCGTTCCGTATTCTGCTTGATATTTGCTGTTGCGTGTGCAATATGTCATACATGAAGCGGGGCGCGGGCGTTAGATTTTCCATGCGGCATGCGCCCTTAAGACCAGTCCGCGATTCCAGCCCACAGTGCGGGGGCGCCGGTGGGCCAAGATAATAAAGGATCGCCATGCAATTCCTTGCTCTTTTGTTTCTGATGCTCGGTGTGATCGTAATGCTGGTCGCCGGTTTTCTTGGACTGTCGTATGGCGTGGGGATGTACTGGTATTCGCGGGAAGGCGCCTTGATCCGGCCGGCCGATCCCAATCCGTGCGCGCAGTGCGACGCGGATCAGGACTGGTACCTGAGCCAGCCCATGTGGAAACGCAACGTGATTATGGGCTGGTGGTTGGCTAATCGCCTGGTCTGGGCAGGCAAGGGCTGCAAGTAATGATGCCACCGGTCGCGGGCATGCTCATCCAGCGCGTTTTCATCTCGCCATCGGTGCAGCTGGCCGCCGCAATCTGCCTCGTGCATCTCCTTGCCGGCGCCCTGTTGTGGCTGGTGCCGCTCCCCGCGCTGGGAAAATCGATGATCACGCTGGCGATCGCCGTCAGTCTGGTCTTTCTTCTTGCGCGGGACGCGGCGCTGCACGCGACGAACGCCATCGTTGCGCTGGACATCGGGGAGGACGACACTGTTTCCTACCGGACCCGCAGCGGGGAATGGGTGGATTGCGAGCTGCTGGGCTCGAGCTACGTCTCTCCGCGCCTGACCATCGTCAATCTGCGGCCGCACGGACGGCGCCGGACGCGGCGCGTGATCCTGGTCCCTGATAACGTGGATCCGCGCGATTTCCGCAGGCTGCGCCTGTGGCTGCGCTGGAAGCGGGACGATACTCCGGAATCCGCCCAGATCCTGGACCGGTGAGAGGATGATGCCGGGCGGCGCCCTGCCGCCATGGGGCATGACCTTATTTCGTAAGCCTTTTTCGTGCTTCCGCGCTGCAATTCTGCCGTAGGTTTCCTGGCGGGCGCTACCTGGAAAATCTAACAGATTGTTAGAGTTGTCAGGTCACCGCGCCGCCGCTACCCTACGCCGGGTAACGATCACGCCGGCGGCAGGGGAGTGGCAGCGGAAATGGCGTCGCGACAAGATGAAATAACGATGCTCAAGGCCGGGGAGTCGCTGCCGTCGCACCGGGTGGTGCAATTGCGCTCGATGGGGATGCACTCGATCCGCTTCGAGTTCGTGGTGCGCCTGCTGCGGTCGGGGTTGGCGGTGGATACGCTCTCGATCTACTGGGAGCATGGCAGCGAATTCATGCTGAAGCGAGAGGTGGAGAATACGCACCGCCGTCTGGTGCTGGGCCGCAGGAACCGCGTATCGGGAAATTTTTCCGACCTGTGGCTGCTGTGCTACCCGGACGACGAGGAGATCAAGCAGTCGGTGGAGCAGGAAGTGGACCGCATGGTCGAGCGGATGCGGGAGAAGGACGTGTCCGATTAGG
>CAZCGD010000125.1:0-5650 GCA_964498105.1 uncultured Streptomycetaceae bacterium | reverse complement strand
AGTGGCAGCCTCGATCGAGGCCTTGAAGATCACGGTCTTCATCCTGGTGGCATCGATGCCAGCCGCTTTCAGCACCAGAGCGATGCCGATGTGGTTGGCGTTGCCGGCGCTCGTGCCGAACGCGGACGAGACCGTATCCGGGGCGGACTTCATCCGCTCGATGATGTCCCTGCCGGTCCTGAACGGGCCGTCGGCCCTGACCGCGAAGCCGATGTACTCGCCGTAGAGGACGCTGACGGGAGTGAAATGCGTGTAGTTGAGCGGGCTCGCGCCCAGGATGTGGTTGGTCAGCAGGGTCGCCGTCGCGGACGCGAGATAGTGCCCGTCGCCTGCGAACTGGTTGAGGTGGACGTAGGCGAGATTGCTGCCGCCACCCGCCCGGTTGTTGACCGTGACGGTGGTGGGGACGAGGCCGTCCTGCATGATCTTCTGCATGATGCGCGCGGTGCGGTCCTGCCCGCCCCCTGCGCCGCCGGGCACGATCAACTCGACGTTCTTCTCCGGCTTCCACGATTGAGCGCCCGCTCCCGCCGCCCACCATGCGGCCGCGCAGCACGCCACTACCACCCGCGCGAGCCAACCCAACCGAATTTGCCGCATCATGATGTGCCTTTTCCGCGCCGGGGATCCGCGATCAAGATGCACCGACCGGATGACTCGATTGTAGCTGAACGCCGCGTCCATGATTTGGATAAGAGCCCCTAACATGATGAAACGCGCGTGCGTTGCGAGTCAGAATCGTCGATAGCGCGAAGCGAGGTGCAGCCAATACTCGCTGTATTGGCAAGTCTCGCGACAAAGCTAGCGGCGATTGTGGCCGCAACCCTCGTGGGCTGGCGCGGTTTTGGCCCGCGGCAACCTGCTGAGGGCTGCGCGTTGCGGGGCCTGACCGTGCCGCTTGTCCCGCGCCGCCAAAACCGTGACAGCGCAGCGTGTGTTTCATTATGTTAGGGGCTCTAAGCCCCGTGGTAAAATTTGTTCCCAGAACAGGGTTACGTCCGTCATGGCGCTCTCTCCGCTCACCGCCCTTTCCCCGCTCGACGGCCGATATCACGGCAAACTCGCCGGGCTGCGCGACACCTTCAGCGAGCTCGCGCTCATCCGCTACCGGGCGCGGATCGAGATCGAGTGGCTGAAAACGCTCGCCGCCGAGCCGTCAATCAGGGAAGTGCCGCCGTTCTCTCCGCCGACGCTGTCCCAGCTCGACGAGGTGATCGCAAGGTTTTCCGAAGCCGATGGCGCTTCGGTCAAGGCGACCGAGGCCCGGATCAACCACGACGTGAAGGCAATCGAGTACTTCCTGCGCGAGAAACTGGCGGGCAACAAGGAAGTCATGAAGGCGGCGGAGTTCATCCACTTCGGCTGCACCTCGGAGGACATCAACAACCTCGCGCACGCGCTGATGTTGAAGCACGCCCGCGACAAGGTCATCCTGCCCGCGCTCGACCACGTCATCGAGAAGCTGGCGGGACTCGCCCACGAGCTCGCCGATTGCGCGATGCTGGCGCGCACTCACGGCCAGCCGGCGAGCCCCACCACCATGGGCAAGGAACTCGTCAACGTCGCCCACCGGCTGGTGCGCGCCCGCGAGCGCATCGCCGGCGTGACGCTGACCGGCAAGTTCAACGGCGCGGTCGGCAATTACAACGCCCACCTCGCCGCCTACCCCGGCGTGGACTGGGAGAAGATCGCGCGCGGGCTGGTCGAGGGCTTCGGCCTCGAATTCAACCCGTACACCATCCAGATCGAGCCGCACGACTCGATCGCCGAGCTGTTCGACGCCTGCGCCCGCGCCAACACCGTGCTGCTCGACTTCGACCGCGACGTCTGGGGTTACATCTCGCTCGGTTACTTCAGGCAGAAGGTGAACAAAGGCGAGGTGGGATCGTCCGTCATGCCGCACAAGGTGAATCCCATCGATTTCGAGAACTCGGAGGGCAACCTCGGCGTCGCCAACGCGCTGCTCAAGCACATGAGCGAGAAGCTACCCATTTCCCGTTGGCAGCGCGACCTCACGGATTCCACCGTGCTGCGCAACATGGGGGTAGCGCTCGGCCACGCCCTGCTCGGCTACGATTCCTGCCTCAAGGGCCTCGGCAAGCTCGAAGCCGACCGCGAGCGCATGAAACGGGAACTGGACGACACCTGGGAAGTGCTCGCGGAGCCGATCCAGACCGTGATGCGGCGCTACGGGATCGCCGGCGGCTACGAGAAGTTGAAGGAACTGACGCGCGGCAGGGAACGCATTACCCGCGACATGCTTCACGCTTTCATCAACGGCCTCGCGCTGCCGGAGCCCGAGAAAAAACGCCTGCTCGCGCTGACGCCCGCGACCTACATCGGCAAGGCGGTCGAGCTGGCGAAAAGAATCTAGAATAAGTTTGCCGCCGATGGACGCCGATAACTACAAGAACAAACCAAGCAAGCATTAACCGGATTTGCAGGTTTAGAGAAAAACAATTCCCCTCCTGCCGGAGGAGGGGTGGATGCGAAATGACTCAAAACGCGCCTTCCAGGCGTGGTAGACGCGGGGTGGTGGGAGGTCATCCCTCCGCCCCTTCCCTCACGGTCATCACCATTCACGCTTTATCAATCAAATGGCGCGCATCTCACTGATCGACGAAAATGCCACGCCCGCTATTGCCGCGCTCGCCAAGAAAATCCGCGGGGCGCGCGGGGGCCAGTTGCATGTTTTTTACAAGGCGCTCCTGCACACGCCCGCCCTCGCTTCGGCGTGGTTCGATTTCAATAATGCGGTGCGTTTCCAGACCAGCCTCGGCGATCGGGCGCGGGAACTCGTCATCATGCGCGTCGCGGCCCTGACCGGATGCGACTACGTGTGGAAAGTCCACGAAACGCAGTACGCCGCCCCGGCCGGCGTCACGCCGCGCGAGGTCGAAGCCCTGCGCGACTGGTGCAAGTCCGGCGTCTACGGCGAGAAAGAGAGCGCGCTGCTGACATACGTGGATGCCATGACGCAGGACGTCGCCGTCACGGACGCCGTTTTCGACGGCATGCGCAAGCACTTCAGCGAGCGCGAAATACTGGAACTGACGGTGTTGATCGGCGCCTACAACATGCAAACGCGATTGCTGAGGGCGCTCGACATTCAGCCTGATAAGGCGTGACCCGTAAATTTTCCCCTCCTTATTGAGAGACGCCTTTCCGAACCGCTCCAGCCATCGTAGAATGAACAGGTAGGGTAGAGCCGTTGAACGACAGCTATGAACGCTCCACTTTCCATTCCCCCTTCCCAGCTCAAGAGGCTGCGACGCCTCGCTCGCCGTACTCCCGATGAGCTGTTGCCGTTTGTATTGAAGGACGGGCTGGATTACACCGAGTGGCTGGTCGAGCAGGTCAACGAGGGACTTGCCGAGTTGGACTCCGGGCGCGAGATGAGCTGGGCCGATCTCGAAGCGCAGATTGCGAAACGTCGGACCGCCCGTGCCGGCAAGCCCAATAAGGCCGCTTAGCCTTTATTTCAATCCGCTTGCGGGCGGCTTCACGCAGGCAAGCGCGCCCGCATGCGTTCGCGCAAGAATTCCGGCGCCAAATCGAAACCGTTGGACCAGACTACCGTGTCCATTTCCACCCGAATGGCGGAGAATGTCGCCGAGTCTCGCAGTGCCGAAACAATCGGGCGTGAATCGTTCATAACCAGGTCCCGCAGGTCAACCTCGCCTTCGGTATCGTCGGAAAAGCGGATCCAAAGGCGGTAGTCGGGCAGCGCTTTCGCGTCGGTCACCCAAATCATAGATATCTCCTCAAACCAGCGGCGCGATACGGCTAAACTTACCTTCTGCAGCGAGCGATGTCCAGTTCTGGATCAGCTCGGCCTGGCGCAGTTCCGCCCATTCCATCACCAACCCAAGCACTCGCGGTGGCAGCTGGCCCTCGCGCAGCTCGATCGGGTTGATCCCGACGACAGCGCGAAATTCTTCGTACCGCACATGGAAGTGCGGCGGATTGTGGTCGTTGAAATACATCGTGATCACGATGCCGAGGAAGCGGCTGATCTCAGGCATGGCTTGGCCGCGCCAATTCGCGCGCAATTGCGCACGACGCCATCATACATCACGGGCGTTACCTTCAACGATCCCTCGAGCGAAGCGATGCCGCGCACCACGGCCGGCGAGGAAAAGGGGGCGTCCTTAACGGTACTCCTGAGTTTTCTGCTGCTTTGCGGAATAACGCATTGACTCGCTTGAGGACCGACGAGGTCAAGCGCACAATGCCGGTTTGCAAAGCGGTTTTTGATCCAACTACTTCACGTTAGCTAGCCATGAAATCTACCTTCACGCACGAAATTCAAATGGAGAGACGAGTGAAAAGCACACGCCATAAATACCCCCATAGTCGCCATCCGCAACGGGCTGCGCGAGTTCGGCCCGGATAACCAGACGGTAGTCCTGTTCGAGTCGTTGATGGATTCCAAGTCACTCTATCTCACCGCTAACACCGAGAGTGTCTACGCCTGGGGTTGGCTGAACTTGAAGGACGGCCCGCATGTTGGCGTCCATCGGCATCATCAAAGGAAAGCCGTTCAATCCCGATGCGAAGACCAAGGCAATCCTTGATCGCGCCGCGAAGACCGGCTACAAGATGAGCCGAGTCATCGGCTTTGAAGAAGTCATCGCCGGCCACTCGAATCGCATTTATCCAGATCGTCGTTGGGTCAATCCCATGGCTGACGGAACGCCCGCTAATCCATCCGGGAGGCTGAGTCTGGACTGGACGAATACCGCCGGGGCGGCGTATCTGGCACTCGATAACCGGATCAATTTCTTCACCAACTATTACTCGTGGAGTCCGGGGATGATTTCCCAAATCCCGGGCAAGGGTGCCAAGTACATGGTCGGCTTTACCGACAGCGGAGGCACGCCCTTGTCGGGTGGCAGCAACTACCGCCTGAAACTTCCGCCCAAGATTCCGGCCGGCAACTTCTGGTCGGTGACGCTCTACGAAGCTGAAATCGCCTCGGGTCTCGCCAACGGCCAACCATTCCCGTCGCTCGGTTCGCGCGACAAACCGGTTCAGAACGCTGACGGCAGCACGGACCTCTACCTCGGGCCCAGAGCACCTGCGGGTCAACAAGGCAACTGGCTCGCCACCGTGCCCGGCAAGGGGTATTTCGCCGTCATCCGCCTCTACGGCCCAACGGAAGCTGCCATCAACAAGAGCTGGAAGCCCGGCGACATCGAGTTGGTGAAGTGAGCCAACCAATCAATAACTGAAGGAACTTAACCATGAAAATGAAAAACAAACAGAGCATCTTCGCCGTCGCGCTCGTTGGCGCGCTGGCAATCACTGGCTGTACAAAGCAGGAGCCTGTTCAAGAGAAGAAGCCCATTCAAGAGCCGGCGCAGACCCCGCCGAAGCTGAAAATGACGACGCCCATCCCGGCGGAAATCTCCACGCCGGATACCGTCGAGACGCGCCTCGGCACGCTCAAGTTCTTCGACGGCTTCCCGGACGACGCCACGGTCCAGAAGGTCTATGACAACCTCGACTTTCAGCGCGGGGTGCAGGCCTTTCTCACGGGCTTGCCCGGCGCGTCGCTGGTGGCCATACGCGCAGGCACTCGCGCTTTCGGGCCGGACAACCAGACCGTCCTCGTCTTCGACACACTGATGGATTCCAAGTCGCTGTT
>CAZCGD010000124.1:0-3437 GCA_964498105.1 uncultured Streptomycetaceae bacterium | reverse complement strand
CGGCAGGACGCGAACCTTCTCACCCTTGCGAATGGGACGTCCTGGCAGCTCGACGCTCTCCGGACGATGACGCTCGAAGTTGAGACCGAACGAGCGGCGCGAGGATAAAACCTTGAACTCGCGCTCCAGCTCCTGGCCGAGGACCAGGTCCTTGGTTTTGATTTGTGCAATCAGATCTGTGAGGCGCGACAAGCGATCTTCCTTCTCATTCCTGGCGCGGCTGCGACTTCAGGCGTTCCGCTGAACAGTTTTGTAGGGCGCACGCGGGCGGGCAGCTTTCGTGCCCTGTTCTGCAAGCGTATGGGGCTCATTGCCCATCGGGCCTGCTGCAAGAGCGGCACCACAGAATTGCGGCATGTGTCTGCTTCTGTTGCCACGCGTCATCCCCCTGATTCGTAGAGATAATTATAGGCGGGCCACGCGAGAGCCGCATAGCGCCCGCAACCCGCCGCGTGTCGGCGTGCGGGCGCTGTTCACGATGGCAACTCGAGGTCGCAAATCTTAGGAGGCTCTGCCGCGCATGAGCGCCGAACGACGATGTGGGAAATTTTGCGCGAAGCCGCCAATTACTGGTTTGTCGTCAACGGCTACGACAAGGTATAACCGCAACGCTTGTGACCCCAAGTGATGGAATCGTGCTAGAATGCGGCTCGCGGCGGGGGCAAACGCCATTGAAGAACGCTACCAACCCGAGCAGTGCACTAAGCGTTGCTAGTTTCTTGATGGATGTTGATGCAATGCGGAGCGGCGGATGACCGACAAGCAACACGGCGGCGGCTGGAACAAAGGCAAGGCACAAGGCCAGAAACGGCCGTTCAGCCTAGAGCACGTGCAGATGATCCGGCTCGGACTCAGGGCACAGGGCCACACGGCGCAGTTGGCGCTATTCGAGGTGGCGCTGTCGACCATGTTGCGCGCCGTGGATCTGCTGGCGCTGACCATTGGTGATGTGGCCAGCGGCGGCGGCATCGTCGAGCAGCTCGAGGTGATGCAGTCCAAGACCGACGACACCGTGCGCGTGCACCTGTCGGGCGCCGCGCGCGAGGCGCTGGCGGCCTATCTTGGGCGCGAGGCCCTGGTGCAGCCGGATTGCGACAGGCGGCTGTGGACCGACGACAACGGCCGCAGCTTGAAGCGGCTGCGCTACTCCAAGATGGTCAAGGCCTGGGCCAAGCTCGCCCATGTCGATCCGCGATTTTATAGCACACACTCGATGCGACGCACCCAGGCCGCCCACGTCTACCGTTTGACGCAGAACCACGAGGCGGTGCGGCAGTTGCTGGGGCACGGCAGTCTGGCGCGGACCTCGCGCTATCTGGGTGTTGGCCGTGATGATGCCGGCGAGGTCAAGCGGCGGCACGAGATGTGAGAGACTGTGATGCAGGTAAGTCTTGAGATCATGCACGATTTCGATCGCGAGAAAATTATTGCAACAGCCCGGCGTACCGCCCCTCCGTGTGCGTGTGGGCGCCCCGCCCCGTGGTTGGTGATCGCCGGAACCAAGAGCCGCCCTTCCACGCACACGCGTTGAGAACAACAGTTTGATCAGAGGAAACCGCCCCTCCTGGAGCACCCGCATGTCGATAACGCCTCGGAATGGTGGGAGAGTTTGTCATGGGGAGGAAGCTACCAGCCTGGAGAGCGTTTGGTTCGGGGATCACGCGCGCCCCGCAAGCGGGGCAATGGAGAGGACCCGGACTTCTCCGGGCGCCATCCCGTGGGCGGTTGCCCGCCCTCGGTGTTTCCGGGGCGACGCGGACGAGTGCCCGCGTTCCTGGCCGCCGCGCCGGACTTGCGTCCAACACGGTCCAGACCCCCAGGAGGTGGCCGCCCCCTGTCATCCTCCGCTGGGGAGGAACCGTTGCCGCCATTGGGGCGGGATTTGAGCGCGCGCTCCAGGATGACCTGCGCGGCGATGATCTTGCGTGGCAACGGCTCGCCGATCGAGCCGCGCGGGGGATCTTTGCCCATCCGCGCCCATGCCTCTTGCGTGGTGCCGGCTGGATCGATCGCGAGCAAGGTCGCGCCGTAACGCTCCGCCTTGTATGCCAACATCTGGCGCAGCAGATAGGGCGCCGCGTCCAGCGCCTCGCGGTTGCGCCGCGTCGTGACAGACTTCGGCACGGCATCGCCAGGTTCGGCGGCGGCCGTCATGTTCTTGACATCGAGCTTTTCAACCGCCACCGTCTTGTAATCCATGACCAGCCGCTTGCTGACCTTGTTCAGGCGTTCGCGGCGGCGGTTGGCGATGCCGCGCGCAACGGCCTGCATACGCGCCCGCGCGTTGCGGCGGCCCTTGGAGCCCTTCTTGCGGCGTGCGATGGTGCGCTGAGCGCGCGCCAGATCAGCCGCGCCAGCCTCGCCGGGCCTCGGGTTGGCGATGATCTCGCCGGTCGATAGCGCCGCCAGCATGGATGTGCCCCAGTCGACGCCGACCTCGCCCTTGCCGCGCCCGACGCGGCTCTGATCGAGCGGCACGGCCACCTGGAATCCAACATGCCAGACCTGGACGGCACGCTTGGTTCGTGGCCGCCATTCGTCGCGACGCTTGAACCAAATACCCTTGACCGGCCCCGGTAGCGGCCGATCGAGATGAACCCTGAGCCCACCAGGCATGCCGGCGAACCGCAATGCCTTGCCGTCGAATTTAACCTGCAGGAATGCATCGAAGCCAAAGCCGTCGAACCGATCGCGGCCCTTGAATTGTGGGAAGCCGGATTGCGCCCCGGCGCCGGCCTTGGCGCGACGAAAGAAAGCCTTGTATGCCCGATCTAACCGTTTCAGAGTTGCTCGTTGAATGCGACGTTGTACGTCGGCGAAGGCTGGATCATCGGCGCGAATTTGCGTCAGGCTCTTGGATTGCGCAGCCTCGGAAATGGATACGCCCTTGTCCCATGCGCCGATGCGTTCCTCGAGCGCTGCATTCCAAAGGATGCGTTGCTGATCCAGAATCCGCTCCATGGCGCGGTGCTGGCGCCGCTCCGGGTTGAGGCGGGCCTTGACGGTCAGGAGCATGGTGGCGGGCGTGGTCATGTGTCTTGCCTCTTGCGCAACCATCGCTTGCCGTTGCCGGCGCTGACGTAGCCGAGCGAGGCCGCGAGCTTGGGGCCTGGCGGCCGTTGCCCAAGCCCAACCGCCGACACCAGCGACGCCCCGACATTCAGTTGGCGTGCCGTCCCCCGCACGCCATGTTCGGCGACATGGGCGGCCAGCGTGCGGCGAATATCGGCATCGGTGTAGGTCCTCATGACGGGCATTGTGCACATTTTTGTGGACATTGCAAGCGCGAAAATCACGGCCACACGCTGTGAAACAGCAGCTCAGAGCACCCACAGCGCGCCGCTGGCGATCGAGCAAGCGATGCAGAACACCCAGCCTACTTGCCGAACAACAGCCCGGCGACCGCCGCCCATTCTATTTTGCCCGACAAGGCAAGC
>CAZCGD010000123.1:0-5502 GCA_964498105.1 uncultured Streptomycetaceae bacterium | reverse complement strand
AAGCTGGAGGGCCAGACGCCGCAGCTCACAGGCAAACACACCAAGCCGGCCGGCTAGCAGCTTGTCGGGCCTTTCGCCCCGACAAGCTGCTAAATGGAACGACACATGACACCACGTCCGACAGGCTTCGAGCTCGAGTTGAAGAAGCGCCTGTTGACCGCTGCCTGTTGCGCGCTGGCGGCTGCGCCCGCGGCGCCGGCATGGGCGCAATCGGAGAACTACCCGGCGCGGCCGGTGCGCATGGTTTCGCCGTTTCCTCCGGGTGGCAGCGTGGACCTGGTCGCGCGCCTGGTGGCCTCCAAGCTCTCCGAGAACCTGGGGCAGCAGGTGGTCGTGGAGAACCGCAGCGGCGCCTCGGGCAACATCGGAACCGAGGCGGTGGCGCGGGCCGCCCCCGACGGCTACACGCTGCTGGTCAACACCATCCCCTTCGTGGCGAACGCGTTCCTCTACAGCCGGCTGCCGTACGATCCCCTGAACGATTTCGCGCCGGTCATGCTGGTTTCGTCCTCGGTTACGCTCCTGGCCGTGCATCCTTCGCTGCCCGTGCGCTCGGTGGGCGAGCTGTTGGCGCTGGCAAGATCGAGGCCGGGAGAGCTCAACTATGCATCGGCCGGGCCCGCCACCAATCCTCACATTGCCGGCGAGCTGTTCAACCTCCTGGGGAAAGTGAACATCGTGGTGGTGCATTTCAAGGGCGGCGGCCCCGGCCTCGTGGCGACGATCAGCGGCGAGGTCGGCATCGCATTCACGAATTTCGCGGAGACCTCCGGTTTCGTGAAGGCCGGGCGACTGCGCGCGCTCGGGGTTAGCGGCCCGAAGCGGGTCGCCGCGATGCCCGAGATCCCCACCATCGCGGAAGCCGGGGTGCCGGGCTACGAGTTCAGCACGTGGCACGGCATACTGGCGCCCAAGGGGACGCCGAGGGCGGTCATCGCACTCCTGAACGAGAGGCTCAAGAAGACGATGGCCGCGCCCGATCAGATGAAACGATTTGAGGAGCGAGGCCTGGATGTCATCGCTAGCTCTCCCGAGGAATTCTCGACCCACCTCCAAAGGGAATTCAAGAAATGGGGCAGGGTCATCAAGGAACGGGGCATGCGGGCGGAGTGAAGGTGCAAGGCAGAAGGCAGAAGGCAAAAGGCAAAAGGATGACGTGCACGCTCCGCTGGGAGACAAAGAGTGAGTAAGTTCTCTGCCCGCGTCGTGTGCGCGGTCGCGCTGGTCGCGGCGGCGGCGTGCGCGTGGGCGGCCTCGGCGCCGAAACCCAGGCCCGCCGCCGGGGACGCGCCGGTCTCGGCCCAGGCGCGCTCCCTCTACGAGCGGACGCGCGACAGCACGGCGCAGATACGCGTGCTGCTCGGCGCGAGCGACTCGCATGCCGCCACCGGCACCGGTTTCGTGATCAGCGGCGGCCTGATTCTCACCAACTACCACGTCGTTGCCGACAAGGCGCTCGAGCCCGACACCTACCAGCTGGAGTTCGTGCTCCCAGGCGGCCGCCGCGGGCCGCTCGAGATCGTGGCCGTGGACGTGGTGCACGACCTCGCCCTCGTCAAGGGCGACACCGGCGACACCCGGGCGCTGAGTTTTCGCGACACGCCGCTGAAAAAGGGCGACCAGGGGTTCTCGCTGGGCTATCCGTTGAGCCAGGGGCTGACCGTGGTCGAGGGCATCTACAACGGCCGCTCGGAGGAGCAGTACTACGAGCGCATTCATTTCACCGGCGCCATCAATCCCGGCATGAGCGGCGGGCCGGTGGTGGACGCCGGCGGGCGGGTGTTCGGCGTCAACGTGGCGAACCACCGCCGCGGCCAGCTGGTGAGCTTCCTGGTGCCGGCGAAGTTCGCCCGGCGCCTGATTGCCCGCGCGGCGGCGGGCAGGGAGGGCGGCGCGGATTTCCGCGCGGACGTCGGCGCGCAGCTTGCCGTGCACGACGCGGAAGTGATGGGCGCGCTGCTCAAGGCGCCGCTGCCGGTGCAGAAGTTGGGCGAATTCGCGGTCCCGGCCAAGTCGGGCGAGTTCATGCAGTGCGGCGCCGGCGCCGAACGCGAGACCAACCGGCCGTACACGGTGGATAACTACCATTGCTACACGTTCTCCTCGCTGTATATCGACCGGCGGCTCCACACCGGCATGGTGTCCTTCCGCCACAGTATCCTGCGCGCCACGGATCTCGGGGCGCTGCGCTTCGCGCACCTGCAGGAAACCCGCTTCACCGCTGGCAAGCACGCCGAGGCCTACGACCGCAAGCACCACACGCGCTGGGCCTGCCAGGACGGGATCGTCGCTTTGCACGGCACGCCGGCGAAGATGGCGATGTGCATCCGCCGTTACCAGCGTTTCGAGGGGTTGTACGACGTGGTGATGCGGCTCGCCACCCTCGGCGACCCGGCGATCGCGCTGCAATCGAACCTCGAGATGGAAGGCGTCTCGTTCGAGGCGGCGACCGAATTCTCGAAGCGCTACCTCGAGGCGATCCGGTGGAACCGCTAGCGTTCATCGAAATACTCGGCCGGGACGGCGACGTCGCGGCGCGCCACCCGGTACATCGCTGGCCGGTGACGGCCGGCCGCGGCTACGACGCGGACGTCATCATCGACGACCCGTTCGTCGCGCCGCTGCACGTGCGGATCGAGCCCGCGGCGATCGGGGGGCGTTTCAGGGTCGCCGACCTGCAGTCGGTCAACGGCATCGCCCTCCTGCCATCGGAGCAGCGCGTCGCCGCCGCCGAAGCGGGCCCCGACGACGTCGTGCGGCTGGGCCGGACGCAGTTGCGTATCCGCACGCCCTCGTACGCGGTGCGGCCGGAGGTGACGTTGCGCGCAGTAGCGTTCTATCGCCGACCGCGCGCGTTCATGGCCATGGCCGCGGCGTTGCTGGCGATCACGGTGTGGAATGCATGGATCATGACGACTAGCCAGGAAGAGCGGGCGTTCCTGGTGTTCCCGGCACTGATGGTATGCACCGGCGTTGGGGTGTGGATCTCCGTCTGGTCCCTCGTCGGCCGCACCGTGGGCGGCCGCGCGAACTTCACCGCTCACGGTTTCGTCGCCTGTGCCACGCTCGCCGCGCTCGCGCTGTCGGACACGCTGTTCGAGTACCTGTCGTTCGGGTTCAGCGCGCGCTGGCCGGGATACGTCGGCACTGCCGCGACGGTGGCCCTCTTCGCCTACATGTTCTACCGCCACCTGCGGCTCAACAGCCGCGCGCCGCGCCGGCGGCTAGGCATCGTCGCTACGGCCGTTTCGCTGGCGGCCTATGGCGCCGTCGCCGGCATCGAGATGGCGGGCGAGTCGGGGCGCGACGGGGCGCAGCGCTACAGCGAGACGCTGAAACCGCCCGCCTTTCTCTGGGTGCGCGGCGTCGCACCCGAGGAGTTCCTCACGGATGCCGGGCGGTTGAAGCGCAAGGTCGACGCGCTGGTGCGCGCCGAGCCCTAGTGGCGCGCAGTGCGGCACGGCGCCGCCCTGCGAGTGTTGAGTGTTGAGTGAGGAGCGACAGTGGCGAACGCAACCAAGCAGATGTCCCAGCCGCAAGACTACAAGCTGAAGATCGAGAAGGACGTGAAGATCCCGTTGCGGGACGGGGGTGTGCTCTACGCCGATATTTTCCGGCCCGAAGTTGTCGGTGGGGGCGGGAGCGAGCGCTTCCCGGTGATCATGACCATCGGGCCGTACATGAAGGACAAGCTGTGGGTGCCGCCGCCCGATCTCGAAGAGAAGCCGAATCCCTACATGAACTGGGAGTGCGTGAATCCCCTGTGGTGGTGCCCGCGCGGCTACGGCCTCTTGCGCGTTGACACGCGCGGCTCCGGCAAGTCGCCCGGCAAGTCGGATCCCAGCTCGTACTCGGAGGCGGTGGACGCGTACGACTGCATCGAGTGGGTCGCGAAGCAGCCGTGGTGCAACGGAGCCGTCGGCACCTGCGGCATCTCGTACCACGCGGCCTTCCAGTGGCGGGTCGCGGGGCTGCAACCGCCGTCGCTCAAGGCAATCATGCCGTGGGAAGGCCGCGCGGACCAGTACCGCGTCCAGGCCTATCACGGCGGCATCTTCGCAATGGGCTTCATCGCGCGCTGGGCCAACAACAACGCCGCGCTGCACCTGCTTGGACAACCGCGCCTCTACAACCCCGATGCCTTCGACAACAACCTGCTGTGGAACTACATGGCGAAGGACCTCGACTCGGAGTACTGGCGCCTGAACAGCGCGCGCTGGGACCGCATCAAGGTCCCGCTCTACACCGTCGGCAACTGGGGCGGCACTTCGCTCCATCTGCGCGGCAACACCGAGGGCTACTTGTGCGCGGCGTCGCAGCACAAGAAGCTGCGCATCCACAGCGGCACGCATTTTCACGCGTTCTACGCCGAAGAGGCGCGCATCGACCAGCTGCGCTGGTTCGATCACTGGCTGAAAGGGATCGACACCGGGATCATGGACGAGCCCCCGGTCAAGCTCGAGATCCGCACCGGCGGCAGTGAGCAGCCGTATCCGTACCGCTTCGAGAACGAGTGGCCGCTCGCGCGCACGCAGTGGACGAAGTTCCACCTCAGGATCGACCGCGCCGGCTCCGAGGACTCCAGGGCCGTGGAAGGAGAGTTGACGACGCAGGCGCCGCAGAAGAAAGCGACGGTGAGCTATCAGCAAAGCGCCCCGTCCCGCCCCGGCAAGATGCCGCGCGGCGTTTCGTTCGAGACGCCGCCGATGGCCGAGGACACGGAGATCACGGGCCCGGTCGTGTTGAACCTCTGGGTGTCGAGCACGGGCGAGGACACCGATATTTTCGCGACGCTGCGCAATATCGGCCCCGACGGCAAGGACCTGTGTGAAATGGGCCAGCAGGGCGAACCGCTTGCCTGCGTGACCAAAGGGTGGCTGCGAGCGTCGCACCGCAAGCTCGACCCGGAGAAATCCCTGCCCTACCGGCCGTACCACGCGCACGACGAGCGGTGGTGGCTGAAACCCGGCGAGATCGTCGAATGCCAGGTCGAAATCTGGCCGACCTGCATGGTTTTCAGGAAAGGCCACAAGCTGCGCCTCGACGTGTCGCCGGCGGACGGCGCGGGCACGCAGCACTTCACGCACTTTCACGCGGACTACAACCAGGGCGCGGAAACCACGATCCATTCCGGCGGCGACAAGTCCTCGTACCTGCTGCTGCCGGTGATTCCGGCGCGAAAGTGAGGGCCGGCGCATGACTGCAGACGCGACGCTCATCGCCAACGCCCTCAAGGCGTGGCGCTTTCTCTACAGGCGCGGGTTCATCGAGGGCTTCGGCCACCTGAGCATGCGGCTGCCGGGTACGGACCAGTGCCTGCTCACGCGCCACTCCCTGGGCCCGCGGCCGGTGGCGGACGACTTTCTGCTCATGAACCTGGACGGCAAGACGCTCGCCGGCAACGGCGATCCGCCCGGCGAGTACCCGATCCACCTGGAAATCTACAGGGCGCGGCCCGATGTCGGCAGCGTGGTCCATTACCACGGGATGTATTCCACGGCG
>CAZCGD010000122.1:0-4539 GCA_964498105.1 uncultured Streptomycetaceae bacterium | reverse complement strand
GGACGTCTCATCTGGGACGCCCTATCTGCGACGTTGTATCTGCGACGCCTTTCGGAATACCGTAACCTGACCCGGGGTCGGACCACGCCAACTCACTGACCCGAAAAGAATTGGGCCCTATTTAGGGTCGGTTTTGGCGCTTAGAGGCACGCTTTTCGGGGCAAAAAGCGCGCTCTAAGGCATACTCGTCAGTCATCCGCCATATTCGGGAGCCGCCAGCCGCTCTTCCGCCATCAAGTCGAAGGAGGGGACGCACATGAAAACCACATATATGAAAACCACATTGCTGCGAGTGGTTGTACTGCTCACCGCATCGATCGTGCTCGTTGCAGGCGGGTCCTCATGGGGCCAGACTTATCCCACCAAACCCGTCAGGCTCATTATCGGGGGGTTGCCGGGCACGGCGCCCGACGTCATAGCGCGCCTCATTGCGCCAAGCATGTCAGAGTCGATGGGGCAGTCCCTTATCCTGGACAATCGCGGGGGCGGGGCCGGCATCCTTGGGGCGCAGATCACCGCCGCCGCTGCTCCCGACGGCTACACTGTGCTCATCGTCGGTGGCGGCAGCCTCGTGATCGTTCCCTACCTCACGAAATCGTCTCTCTACGACCCAGTCGCGGATTTCACTCCCGTGACGCTCGTCACGCTCGCGCCGCTCGTGTTGGCGTGCAATCCTTCGCTGCCCGTCAAATCGGTCCAGGAACTGATCGGCCTCGCCAAGGCGAAGCCCAAAGACCTGCTTTATGGCACCCCCGGCGTCGGTTCGATCCACCATCTCACGATCGAGATGCTGAACCGCGCCGCCGGCATCAACCTGACGCACGTTCCCTACAAGGGCGGGCCGCCGGCGGTGATAGACACGATAGCCGGCCGCGTGCAGCTCGTCATTACCACCGTTATCCCGGTTTCGCCTCATATAAAGGCTGAGCGTCTGCGGGCGCTTGCCGTCACCAGCGCAAAGCGCACGAGCGTGTATCCCGACGTCCCGACCATCGCGGAGTCGGGCTTGCAGGGATTCGAGTCTCACCAGTGGTTCGGGATCTTCACACCCAGGAATACGCCGGGGGCCGCCAGGGAAAAGTTCTACAAGGAAGTACGCAAGGCGGTGGATAAGCCAAGCGCGGCAGCGATTCTCGACCAGGAAGGCCAGTTGCTCGCGGTCAACGGACCGCAGGCTCTTGCCGAGTTTCGCCGGACGGAGACAGCAAAGTGGCGGAAGATCATTTCCCAGCTGCGCGAATCCGGTGGTCTTGAGTGAATCAAAGGGGCTGAGGCTTAAATAATCAAAGGGCCAGGTCCGATTTTCGCAGATCCCCGACGCGTAGCGTCGCGGATAATGCGTCTCAGATAAAACGTCTCAGATACTGCGTCTCAGGTACTGCGTCTCAGGTGAAGCGTCTTTCTCGTAACACCCTGTCTGCAACGCTGTATCTGGGACGCCTCATCTGGGACGCCCTATCTGCGACGTTGTATCTGCGACGCCTTTCGGGCATCGCCTATGGCTTCGCCTCGATCAGAATATTCGCAAGAGCGCCCGGATCGGGCGGCAGTTCCCTGTTGCCCGCCGATATGCCGCTGACGGCGAGCATGTGCGCGATGGCGTCTATGCTTTGCTGGTCGGTGAGCGTGCCCGGACTGTCGGGCGGCATCGTGTGGCGCACAATAACGAAGAGCGCCGCAACGGACTGACCCGACCATTTCCGGAGAAAGGTGGTTCCTGCAATCGCGGGCGAGGGCGGCATCTCGGACTGGCCGGCGCCGTTCAGCCGCGGGCCGTGGCACATGGTGCAGGCGTCCGCATGAAACTCCTCGCCGCGCTTGTTCTGGGCCGCCGTGTAGACGCCGCTCCACACCGACACCGGCTTCACTGTCTGGGCCCCGGCAACCGAGGGGGCGCAAGCCAGCGCAGCGCCGATCATCAACGTAATCGCATTGTTGCCGATCACCCGAGCACCTCGTCCGGAGATTCCCAGGGCTGATCCGCGTCAAGCTCCGCGCTGGTGATCATGTCGGCAGTTACCTCGACGCTGGCGCAAGCCGGCAGGTACTGCGACCCCGACACCAGGATGTCGTATTGGCCCTTGGCTACCCTGACTCTCGCAATCCCGTTGTCGTCGGTCACCGCCCGGTACGGGTGCATGACCACGCGCGCGTTCTTGATCGGAGTCTGCTTCTCCCGGTCGACGGCCCTGACCGTGACTTCGCAATCGGGAGAGGTGACGACGCGAACAATCAGGGGAAACGAGCCGGGCGCATGCGGCAGTTCCGCATTCCAGCCGGCCATCTTCGCCTCCCATTGATGGCTTCCGGCCTCGAGCGGGGCTCTGGCTTCGACCTCCGCAAAGTAGAGCGCCTCCGTGCCCGGCCAGATAGCGTGGCCGAGCTTCACCGTGCCGGCCGGGGAGCCTTCCTGGTCGAAGAGGCTCAACGCCCGGCCTCCCAAGTCGCATCCGGCCGAGCACCTGGCGCCAACCGAAACCGCGAAGCGCTCCCCCGCCTCGGCCGCAGAGGGCACATCCCAGACAGTCAGCTGCACCGCATGCGGCTCGACGGGGTCGTTGCCAGGATCGTTCGTCATGTAGCTTCCCGGCAGCGCGGGCTTGCTGCGCCGACCTACGCCCGCTCCTTCGCGATCTGGCTGCCGGCGATGTAGCCGTGGACGAGCGCCCTGCCCAGCCCATGCTGGTTGCCGCCGCCGCTCGCCTCTCCGCCGCTATAGAGGCCGGGGATGACCTCGCCTTGCGTGTCGAGGACCTGGCCCTTGCCATTGATCCTCAAGCCGCCATAGGAGTCGTGCCAGACCGGGCAGATCGAGGCGGCGTAGAACGGCGGCTTGTCCAGCTTGTGCATCGGGGCGTCCTTGCCGCGTCCGAAATCGGGATCGGTGCCCGCATCCACGTACGAGTTCCACTTGCGCACCGTCTCCGCGAGGTTGGAGAGCGGCACGCGCTGGAACTCGTGGCCTTTCTCGATCTTCCGCGCCAGCTCCTCGATCGTGTCGGCGCTGAAGAAATAGCCGTTGTCGGCGGTGAAGGGAGGATTGATGTCCCACTTGTCGCGCTCGAGCGTGCCGCGGTCGAAGATGGCCCACAGCGGCCCGGAGTAGAAGTGCGGGGCCTGGGAGCCCTCGTTCATCGCCATGGCGGCGTCGAGCGCGGCATTGCCGTTGTACATCTGCTTGACCCAGTCGGGGCTGCAATTGCGCCAGTCGCACTGGACGTGCTGGAGCGAGGGCTTTGGCACGCCGAAGCGCGGCCCGCCCGGCCAGATGGGGCTCAAGTGGCGCTTCGCGACATTGAGCTCGTTGAAGAAGCGCTTCCCGACCTGGTTCACGGCGATCAGGTGCTCGTACGAGCTGGTGCCGAGCGTGATGCCGGTGGAGCGGCGAAACGGGAAGGTCGGGTGACCGGGCAGCATGTCGGTGTAGGCGTCGCGCGTCGCCAGACGCGGGGGGATGTGGAAGCTCTGGGTGATTCCGAGGTTCTGCTGCATGCCCGCAAGATTGGCGCCGATCCGCATGCCGGCGATGATGCCGCTCGCATCCCCGCCGAGGGGCCCCAGCAGCGCCCATCCGCTCGACACGAACGCGGGCTCCTTGAACGCGGGATAGAACATGCTGCGGTACTGCGGATTGGCGCTGTGGCCACCGCTGCCGATCATGAGCGCTTTCCGCGCCCGGATGGTGATGGTGGCGCGGCGCTCGTCGATGTTGCCGTTCTGCGCGTAGCTTTCCAGGCGTGCCTTGGTGTCCGGATCGAGGCGCGGGCTGTAGCGCGCCCTGACGCCCAGGACCCGTCCCGAGAACGGCTGCTCGCGGACGATCTCGGTCATCTTCCGGTTGAGCATGAACTGGATCCCTTTCTCGCGCGCGCTGAATTCCAGGCCGCGCGTGAGAGCGGCGCCGTTCCACACCGCGCCGGGCGCGGCCCACTTGGCTGCGCTGTCCATGTAGCGCGGCGCAAAGTGGCTCGAGCTCTTGCCCTGGATTCCCGCGTCCTGCCGCGTGACCGTCCCCGCCTTGATGTCCGTCTTGTCGCCGAGCATGAGGAAGGTGGTCGCACGCCGGGCGCGGGAGACGCCGCCCGTCCCGTGCGTGCCCTGGATGCGCGCGAAGCGCACGTAGTTGTCCATGAGGAACTGCCGGGTGGCGGGACAGTTGTCGGCCCAGGCGCGATGCTGCTCCCGGTCGTTGTAGCGGTAGGGAGCGTTCCCGCCGACGTCGAGCACGGACCAGTCGGTTATATCCCGGAACAGGAAATCAGTGTCCTCGGTCATGTCCTGCGGCTTGTGAAGCGGGGCGACCTTGATGAACCCCTCCTTGTCGCCCTGGCCGGCGATGTCCCGGAGCTGACACGGGTCACCGCCGCCGAGAGAGATCTGGCCGCCGCTGTGCAGCATCTTGCCGCCAACGTCGAAGTTCTGGTCGATGACGAGCACGGTGAGGCCGGCATCCCGTGCCCGGATCGCGCACGGCAATCCGGAACACCCGGCACCGATAACGACAACATCCGCCTCGTAGTCCCACTTGATGCCGTCGGG
>CAZCGD010000121.1:0-5947 GCA_964498105.1 uncultured Streptomycetaceae bacterium | reverse complement strand
TTCATCGGCATCGGCACCATGGGCGGCCACATGGCGCTCAACGTCCGCAAGGGGGGCCACGACGTGGTGGTCCACGACGTACGGGAAGCAGCGGCGGGGCCGCATCTCAAGGCGGGCTGCACGTGGGCGAATTCGGCGCGGGAGGTGGCGGAATCGGCCGACGTGGTGTTCACTTCACTGCCGGGCCCGAAAGAGGTGCAGCTGGTAGCGGAGGAACTGCTGGCCGGCATGCGCCGGGGCACGGCGTGGTTCGATCTTTCCACCAACTCGCCCACCGTGGTCCGGCAGATTTCCGAGCGCTTCGCGGAGAAAGGCATCGCGATGCTGGACTCGCCGGTGAGCGGCGGCCCCGCCGGCGCGAAAAGCGGCAAGCTCGCGTTGTGGGTGAGCGGCGACCGGGCGGCGTTCGACAAGCACAAGGCCGTGCTCGACGCCATCGGCGACCAGGCGGTGTTTATCGGCCCGGTCGGCGCCGGCACCGTCGCCAAGCTCGTCCATAACTGCGCCGGCTACTCGATCCTCGCCGCGCTCGCCGAAGTGTTCACGCTCGGAGTGAAGGCCGGCGTCGAGCCGCTAGCGCTATGGGCGGCAGTGCGCCAGGGCGCGTTCGGCCGCAAGCGATCGTTCGACCGTCTCGCCGAGCAGTTCCTGCTCGGGAAGTTCGACCCGCCCGCATTCTCGCTCGAGCTCGCTCACAAGGACGTGACGCTGGCCACCGACCTGGGGCGGGAATTTCACGTCCCGATGAAGCTCGCGAACACGGTGCTCCAGGAAATGACGGAGGCGATGAACCGCGAGGGCTGGCCGAAGCGCGACTCGCGCATCTTCATGCTGCTGCAGGAAGAGCGCGCCGGCGTCGACATCAAGGTCTCGCCAGAAGCGGTCCAGCAGGTGCTCGACCGCGGCTAACGCCGAGCGAAGTGGGGCGTGACATGGTGAGGCGTGACATGGAGAAGCGTGACTTGATACAGCGTGATAAGTGATGCAGAACGAAAAGCCGCTTGTTAGCCACTTCTTTCCCTCATCCAGCTTGCGCGGAGCGGAGTGGATAAGGGGTGTCACAGGCTAATCACGCAGTATCACGTCACGCCTTTTCATGTCACGCAGCATCACGTCACGCTTTATTTGATCTGAATGGGCTTGCCGCGCTTCGCGGAAGCGACAATTGCTTCCAGCACCGCGACGCCGTTGATGGCCTCCTCGGCCGGCACCAGGAAGGGCTTCTTCTCCGCGACGGCGTCGGCGAACGCCTCGAGTTCCGCTTTTTCCTTGTCGGCGGCCGGCAGTGTGATTTTCTCCGGCGCGCCCTCGAGGCCGCGGAAGGTGAGCTCGGTATCGCCGCGCAACTCGAGCCAGCCCTTGGTCCCGAAGACGTGCACGCGGTACAGCTCCGCAGTCACGAACACGGTGCTGAGGTAGCCGGTGGCGCCGCTCGCGAACTTCATCAGCATCGAGGTCGTGTCGTCCATGTCCACGCCAGCCGGAAGATTGCGGTTGTCACTGAACGCATAGACGCTGGAAACCAGTCCCGCGACCTGGATCATGGCGTCGAGCGTGTGGACCCCGCGCGCGGTCATCCCGCCCCCCGGCGCCTCGGCGCGGGTGGAGCGCCAGCTGTCGGGCTTCAGGCTGTAGCCGGTGGCGCCGGAATGCGCGGCCTCGACGTGCAGCACCTTGCCGATGCTCCCGGCGCGAATGCGATTCATCATCTCGACGAACGACGGCGCATAGCGGCGGTTGAAGCCCACGCCCAGGGTGACGCCCGCGGCGCGGCACGCCTCGACCGCCTTCTCGGCGGACTTGCGCGTCAGCGTCATCGGCTTCTCGACGAAGACGTGCTTGCCGGCCCTCGCCGCCTGGATGATCTGCTTCACGTGCAGCGAGTGCGGCGTCGCCAGCACCACCGCGTCAATCTCGGGGTCCTTGAGGACCCGGCCGTAGGAGGAGACCACCTTGACGCCGGTTTTCTGCGAGTACTCCTGGTGCCGCTCCGGATCGCGGGAAATCCCTTTCACGAAGCGGATCTTGTCGCTCGCCTGCACCGCCTCCGTCAGGCGGTTGCCCCACCGCCCCAGCCCGTAGATCGCCGCTTTCAGCACGTCGCTCTCCTTATTTTTTTCCGCTGCAGACGTCCGCGCTGCGGGCAGTGGCGTAGTTGAGGTGATTGAATTCGCGCACGTTGAAGGTGTTGGCGTCGTCGCGAAATATGTGCGGGTGCTCGCCCAGCTCCTGGTAGCGCGCCACCAACATCCCCGGGTCCATGCCCGGCCGGTACTCCCGCCGCAGGAACCCGTCAACGATGCGCTTGGCGCTGGCTATCGCGTCCGGGATCGTGTCGTACTCTCCGATGCGGCGGACCTTGCTGTTCTCGGCGTCGCCGTGCCCGCTCAGGCCCTCTACAAAGTAAGGCATATGCCCTCCCTTACATGACGTTGGTTCACGCTGGTATGACGTTGGTTCACGCTGGTATTTTACCGCGGCGCGGACCATCCAGGAGTATGTCGGCATTAGGTCCCACAGTATCCTGAGAATATTGAGTTCACTCGACCTTGATGCCGGCGTCCTTCACGAGTTTGCGCCAGCGGGTGATTTCCAGGGCAAGATGACGGCCGAACTGTTCCGGCGTGCTGCCGACCGGCTCGCCACCATCCGGCGCGAGCCGCTCGACGATATCCGGCGACTGGCTCGCCTTCACCAGCTCGGCATTGAGCTTGTTCATAACCGCTGCCGGCGTGCCGGCCGGAGCGAGCACGCCGAACCAGGTGCTGTTCTCGTACCCCGGCACGCCCGATTCGGAGACGGTCGGCAGATCGGGCAGCACCCTGGAACGCCGCGCCGTCGTCACCGCCAGCGCCCGCAGCTTGCCGGATTTCACGTGCGTCAGCGTAGACAGCACGTTGCCGAACAGCATGTGCACCTGGCCGGACATGGCGTCGATCAGCGCCGGCCCGGTGCCCTTGTACGGAATATGGGCGATCTTGACGCCGGCCATGGTCCGGAACAGCTCGTATGCCATGTGGGTGGAACTGCCGTGGCCGGCCGTTCCGCAATCCAGCATCCCGGGCTTGGCCCTGGCAAGCGCCAGCAGGTCCTTGACCGACTTGACCGGCAGCGAGGGGTGCGTCAGGAACAGGAACGGCGCCTGGGACACGAGCGAAATCGGCGCGAAGTCCCTGATCGGGTCGTACGGCAGGTTGCTGTAGACGGCCGGTATGATCGTATAGCCGCTCGTGACGCCCAGCAGCGTATAGCCATCCGGCGGCGACCTGGCAATCTGCCCATAAGCGATCGTTCCGCCCGCGCCGGCGCGGTTTTCAACCACGAACGGCCGCCCCAGGTTCTCCGAGAGCTTCTGTGCGAACAGGCGCGCCTGGAGATCCGTCCCCCCACCCGGCGCCAGCCCGATGACGACCCGCACCGGCCTGGCTGGATAGGTCTCACCCGCTCCCTGCGCGAAAACAGCGCCGGGCAACAGCGACAGCGCCGCGATCAGCGGCAGTACGCGGCGAGGCTGCAAAATCCGCTTGCCGTGTGACATGGCGGGCGCCGCTCGCGGTTATTTCAATCCGCAGCGCGCGTAGAGCCGGACGGCGTTATCCCAGAACAGCTTGCGCTTGCGCGCCTCCGCCATGTCCCAGTCGAGCACCAGCCCGACCGATTCCGGAAAATGACTCTCCCCATGCGGGTAGTCGGACGCGTACATCAACACGCCCTCACCCACCAGGTCGGTCACGGCGTTGGTCAGTTTCTCGCCTTCCGGGATTTCGATGCTCTGGAAGTAACGCCCGCCCATCACGTACTCGCTCGGCTTGCCCTTGAGGGGCGCAATCGCCGCGCGGATGGTTTCCGCGTGCTCGTCGATGCGCCTCATCCAGAACGGCAGCCAGCCGTGCCCCGCTTCCAGCGTCGCGATGCGCAGCCTGGGGTAGCGGTCCATCACCCCGCTGCCGATCAGCGCGGCCATGTTGCGCATGCCGCACCAGGGATGCGCGGCGGAGCGTTGCAGGAACAGGTTGTCCCAGGTGTCGAGCCCGCCGGGGGCGTACGGCGGCATCACCGTGAAAGTATGCAGCGTGACCGCGAGGTCGAACTCCTGTGCCGCCGCCCAGACCGGCTCGAGGTCGGGATGATCGAGCGGCGTGCCGTAGGGCGCGTACGGCAGCACGCCCCAGGCCCAGCGCGATCGGCCCCACCGTTTTATCTCCGCAACGCTGCCCGCGATGTCGCGCGCGCTGGCGAGTATCACGCCGCCCAGGCGGTCCGGGAACGCCCCGCAGTATTCCTCCATCCAGCGGTGGTAGGCGCGGTACATCCCCATCTCCAGCGCCGGGTCGTCGCCCGCCGTCCAGGTGCCGAACCAGCCCGAAGGCAGCGTGAGATTGACGTCCACCCCCTCGTAGTCCATGTCCTTGATGCGTTCGGCGGGATCCTGGTCCACCAGCGGGGACACTTCCTTTTTACGCTTGACGCCCGTGAATCCCGCCATGTAACCGCCCGGCGTTTCTTCCGGTTTCGCGGTGCCGAGACGGCGGCGATAGCGGCGCTGGCCCTTGGTGTAAGTGACGCGGCCGAGCTTGTTGGCCGTCTTGAACGGCTCCCACCCGGGCAGCTTCACTTTCTCGGCGGCGGCGAGATGCTTGTCGAGAACGTCCATCACCGGGCCGACGTGGGTGTCGGAATCAAAGATCTTGTAGCCGTTCCTGGCCATCTGTTTCTCCGTTTATGCAAGCAGGCGGATGATTTCCGTCGCATCGGAAGCATTTTCCAGGCCGCGCGCCATGTCGGCGGCGCGGTCCAGGTTTCCGGCCGGGACCGGCTTAGCCGAAAACGAAACACAATCCCGGAATTTCTTTTCCAGTGTCTCCCAGCTCACCGGGTTCTTCGGGTCGCCGGGCACGCTGCTCGCCCGGTGCTCGAAGCGCCGGCCGTCCCGGGTGACGATTTCCACGGACGTCCTCGAAATGTCGGCCGATCCGCCCTTACCCGTGACCGGCTGGGAAGCCGCACGATAGCTCACCCGGTCGGCCATGGCCAGCACGTCCGGATCGTGCAGCCCCGCTTCCGTATAGTCGCGCAGCGTGACGTTGCCCTTGGCCATCATCACCGCGGTGGTAAACGGAATGCTGTACTTTCCGTCGATGCTGATCTTGGGTCGGCGCTTCAATTCCAGTGGCTCGCACAGGAGCTGCGTTCCGCCGGTTCCCCCGACGATGGTGATCGATTCGATGTCTCCGGGCCGCAAGCCATGCTGCTCCCGCAGGGAAAGCGTCGCCGCATTGGTCGTGCGTGTGTACGCGCACGCGGGCCAGACTTTGAAACCGTGCTTTTCGATCAGCGGGAAGCGGGTGCCGAGCCCGCCCACGATCACATCCCAGTCCGGCTCACGCCCGCGGATGTAGGTTTTGAAGAAGCCGTAGCGCCCCTCGACGATCTCCTTCGAGCCGATAATGCCGCGCTGCGCCAGGTCTGCCGCGAGGATGGCGCCCCGCCCCGAGAAGCCGGCCTGCATCGAGCGCAGGTGCGTGGCGGCGCCG
The DNA here is from genome assembly GCA_964498105.1 of uncultured Streptomycetaceae bacterium. Classification (GTDB taxonomy): domain Bacteria; phylum Pseudomonadota; class Gammaproteobacteria; order Burkholderiales; family SG8-41; genus SG8-41. The sequence goes on along the minus strand of CAZCGD010000121.1, from coordinate 413 downwards.
ACCGCCATCTGGCGGCTGCCGCTCATCTGGTTGAAAGCGATGCCGAAGGCATTTTCCATCTGCTCCTCGCCGAGCCCGAGGAGGCGACCGGCAGTCGCGGCACCTGCGACGAATCCCAGCAGCTGGGTCGCAAACCAGCCCTCGGCCATCGTCCAGTCCGGGATGTCGATCGCCTGGGAAATCCGCGTCATGACATCCGTGCCCGCGGCAACGGCGGCGATGAACTCGCATCCGTTTACGCCGCCCATCTTTTCGGCGATCGCCAGGGCAACGGGTATGGTCACGATGCTGGGATGGCCGCTCTCGCCGAGATCGTCGTAGTCGAGCATGTGCCCGAGGCTGCCGTTGAGGAAGGCCGCCCAGGACGCGGGCGCTTTGCCGCCGAAGCCGAGCAGCGTGGCTTCGGGCCTGCC
>CAZCGD010000120.1:0-5783 GCA_964498105.1 uncultured Streptomycetaceae bacterium | reverse complement strand
CCGAAGGTCTGCGCCAGCAGCGGCAGCAGCACGTAGGTGACGTCGGAGTACCCGTCGTGCACCGTGTGGGCGACGCAGCAACTGGCGAGCGTGCGTTTCGGCTTGGTCATGAGCCGGCGGCCGGAGATGTCATTTTCATGAAGATTCTGTGACAATCTTAACACTATGATTTATGTCATTTATGGTTTCGCCGGCCTGTTCCTCGTGCTGTGCGCGACCATGTTGTTCGTGTATTTCCGCGACCGGCATGTTGGAATGTTCATCATGGGCGTGACCTACGGCTCGTCCGGCCTGATTGCGATCTGGATACCGCACTGGTGGCCGCTGGTGATGGGCTTCGCGCTGGTCTGGCTGCTCCGGTTCATGGGGCTCGAGCCGCGGGTGGTGCATGAGCCTGAAGCGCAAAGCGGAGACACGAACGACACCAAGGACACTAAGAGCACCTAACAATTAGCGGCGGCAATGCGAATCTGGAGCCTGCACCCGAAGTACCTTGACGCCCGCGGGCTGGTTGCATTGTGGCGGGAGGGACTTCTTGCCCAGGCCGTGCTGAGGGGAAGGACGGTTGGATACGTCAACCACCCCCAACTTGCTCGGTTTCAGGAGCAATCTTCTCCAGTCGGTTTTATCGCTGAGTATCTGCGAGTTGTTCACGGAGAGGCAGTGATCCGCGGTTACCGTTTTGCGGCCAAGAAAATCAGTCGCTCCCGGGCTTCCGGCCACGTCATTGTTACGCGTGGCCAGCTTGCATTCGAGTGGCAGCACTTCATGGAAAAACTTAAAACACGCGATCCGAAATGGCGGGCCCGGCTTGCGAAAGTAAGACAGCCGCAGCCCCACCCGCTGTTTCGGGCACATCGTGGTGACATTGCGAAATGGGAAAAAGGGGCACCGGTAGCCAGGGGGTCACATGATTGAGCTTCTCGCCGATCCGCAAGTGTGGATCGCGTTTCTTACACTTACCGCTCTCGAGCTCGTGCTCGGGGTCGATAACATCATCTTCATCTCGATCCTGGTTGACAAGCTTCAGAAGGACCGCCGTGACCTGGCGCGCCGGATCGGGCTGTTCCTTGCCATGTTCATGCGCATAGGGCTGCTGTTCCTGCTTTCCTGGATTGTCGGGCTGACTGAACCGCTTTTTTCCATATTGCAGCAGGAGCTCTCCGGTCGCGACCTCATCCTGATCGGCGGCGGACTTTTCCTGCTGTGGAAGAGCACCAAGGAGATCCATCAGCTACTGGAGGGCGAAAGGGGCGAAGCTTCTACGGCAGTCCGCGCCACGTTTTCGGCTGTTATCCTTCAGATCGCGATCATTGACCTCGTTTTCTCCTTTGACTCGATCATTACCGCGGTGGGAATGGTCGACCAGGTGGAAGTCATGATCGCAGCCGTCGTTGTTTCAGTGCTGCTGATGATGGCCTTTGCCGGCGCGATCGGGCGCGTCGTCTCGGCGCATCCGACGATCAAGATGCTGGCCCTCGCTTTCTTGCTGGTCATTGGCGTGGTGCTGATCGCTGATGGGTTTGATCATCATATTCCGAAAGGTTACGTCTATTTCGCCATGGCGTTCTCGGTTGCCGTCGAAGTGCTCAACATCCGCATGAGAAAGCGTGCGGTTCGGCCGGCCGAATTGCACGAACGCTACACGCGAAACGGTGAATGAGTCCATGCCCCTTCAGCTGCGGCCTGACTGCGTTGTGTGCGGTTCAATTCAGGAAGTTTTTCGTGATTCCGCTTGGGAGCAGCGGCAGGACAGTTTCCGGCCGTGCCAGGGGTTTTACCAGCAGCATCTGCACGTTGCCGATTACGCGCTCGCTGAAGCCGCCCTCGCAGTAGCACAGGTAGAACTCCCACATGCGGATGAATTCGTCCGGGTAGCCCAGGGCGCGCACCTGGTCGAGGTTCGCGAACAGGTTCTCACGCCAGAGGCGAAGCGTGGTCGCGTAGTGCGGACCGATATCCTCGAGGTGAAAGAGCCGCATGTCGGAGGCGCGCGCGATGGCGTCGGTCATGGCCGCAATCGATGGGATGCAGCTTCCCGGGAAGATATAGCGCTTGATGAAGTCCACCGAGTCGCGGGCGGCTTCGTAGCGCTGGTCGGCGATGGTGATCGCCTGCAGCAGCATGGTGCCTTCGGGCTTGAGCAGCTCGCTGCATTTCCGGAAATACGTGTTGAAATACTGGTGCCCGACCGCCTCGATCATCTCGATCGAGACCAGCTTGTCGTACTGCCCGGAGAGATCGCGATAGTCCTCGAGGAGGAGGGTGACCCGGTCCGCCAGCCCGGCAGCGGCGATGCGCTCGCGGGCCAGGTCGTGCTGCCGGCGTGATATGGTGGTCGTGGTGACGCGGCAGCCGTAATTCGCCGCGGCGTGCAGCGCGAATCCGCCCCAGCCGGTGCCGATCTCCATCACGTGGTCGCCCGGATGAAGATCGAGCTTGCGGCAGATGCGGTCGAGCTTGGCGATGGAAGCTGCCTCCAGCGGCATGCCGGGATACTCGAACACCGCGCTGGAATACATCATCGTCGGGTCGAGAAACAGCCGGAAGAAGTCGTTGCCGAGATCGTAGTGCGCGCTGATGTTGCGGCGGCTGCCGTGGCGGGTGTTGCGCGCGGCCCAGTGCAGCGCCCTACGCAGCGGCGCCGTGGCGCGCGCGAGGCCGGTTTCCATGCCGTCCAGCACCTCGCGGTTGTGCAGCAGGATACGCACCAGCGCGGTCAGGTCGTCCACGCTCCAGTAGCCCTGCATGTAGGCCTCGCCCGCGCCGGTCGAGCCGCCGAAAGCGATCTCGCTATAGAAGCGCTGGTCGTGCACACGCACGGTCGCGTTCTGGGGGCAGCGCGCGGTGCTCCGGCCGTAGTGCTCGATCCCGCCGCCGTCGGCGAGCGCGAGCGAGCCGTGCTCGAGGCCGGCCAGCCGTTCGCGCACCAGGCGCTCGGCAAAGCTGTCGAGCGAGTACCGCTGGCGCGCGCGGGGTGCCTGCAGCAGCAGGCGGTCAATGGTGGTGGCCTTCATGGTTACCTCGTTGCGTGTGTTCTACTCTCTGGATGGGATGGCAGGCGGTTGGCATCCGGCGCCGTCTGGTTAGCCGGATGCGCGTGGACCGGCACGCCCCGCAGCCACAACTTCAGCGCCTGCCAGTGGATGCCGGCGACGACCTGCAGGGTCATGAGCGGAAAGCGGACGAGCACGCCGGCCAACTGCATCGCAGTGACCGGCGCATGCTCGAGCTGCATCGTCGCGTCGAAGAGGCTCTCGGTGCCGGGCTGAGCCTCTGGCGCTGCGCGATGCAGCGCCATGTGCACGTTCAGCCGTGCGCCCGGCGTGCTGAAACCCCAGTCGTAGGCGAGGTCCATCGGCATGAAAGGCGAGACGTGCATGGCTTTCTCGCTGCGGTAGCACTGGTAGATCCCCGCCGTGGTCCGGTACGGCTCGTTGAGGACGTAGCAATGACGCTCACCCCACGGGGTGTTGTTGACCTCTGCGACCACGGTTTCGACCCGGGTGCCGGCGGCGTCGAAGCAGTAGTAGAAGCTAACCGGGTTAAAGCAGTAGCCGAAGTAGCGCAGGTGCGTGAGCAGGCGGATCGGGCCGGCTGGACTGCGCCCGGTGCGCTGCTCGACGAGGTCCCGCACCGCGCGGTCGAGCGGCACGGCCGGGTCGCCGAGGTGATCGGCGCGATCGAAGCGCGCCAGCGCCGGACGGCGGGTGGACCACAGCCAGCGCCCGCGGAAAACCTGCTCCAACTCCGCCAGGTCGAGGTAGACCATGAACAGGGGATAGCGGAAGGCGTGCGGCCGCGGTGCGAAGCGCCGGTGGCGTAGAGAGCCAATGTAGAGGCAGCTATTCACGGACGCAGCGCCTTCACCGGGGATCCACGCGGACCGCCGCTTCGTTCCGGCGCAGGAAGGGAAGCGTGAACGGTGCGTCGTAAAACAATATCGCAACTTCACCAACGGACCGCCAAGGCGTGCTGGTGATGCCTTCCAGCAGTTCGGTCTTGCGCCGCGCGCGCTCCTCCTGCGCGCCGCTGCCGGAGAAGCGCAGGACGGCAACCGTTTCTTCCGGCACCGGCACAATCCGCACCCGGGCGTCAGTCGGGCGCGGCGCCGTCCCGGCCGCGTATCGCGCCGGCAGGAAGAACTGCATCAGGACGCCGTTTTCGCGCTGCACCGTTTCCACCGGAACAGTCATGGCTATTTTTTCCGCCTGCGCCTCGGTGGCGACGGGCACAGTCATTGCGATCTTTTCTGCGGCAACGTTCTCCCCGGCGATGTAGCGAAACAGGATGCGGAAAGCGTCGTTGCGCGCCTCGGCGCCGGCGCCGGGGAGTTCGACCTGCGCTGCGAGGCGCGCCGCGTAGCGGCGGATCTCGATGCCGCCGGGCAGCGCTTCGAGCACGTCGTAGCGTGGTTCCTCGTAGGACCGTATTCCGACGACGCCGATGGCGGCCTCGAAGAACAGTAGTACGTAGTAGGCGATGTCGCGGATCATGCGGCCCGCCTTGCCGTGAGCGCGTGGTTCGCGTGGAAATGCTCCACCGCTTTCAGCGCGCTCACCACACCGTCCTCGTGAAAGCCGTAGCGCCAGTAGGCGCCGCAGAAGTAGGTACGGTTGGTGCCGTTGATCTCCTGCTGGCGGCGCTGCGCCGCCACGCCGGCGGGGGTGTAGAGAGGATGGTGGTAGGTGATGCGCTTGACGATCCGCTGCGGGTCGATACGGGCCGAGTTGTTGAGCGTCACGCAGAACGTGTGGCGCGACTGAAGGCGCTGCAGGATGTTCATGTTGTAGGTCAGCGCAACCCGCTGGCCGTCGTCGCGCAGCACGTGATAGTTCCACGCCGCCCAGGCGCGGGGCGCGCGCGGCAGGAGCGAGGTGTCGGTGTGCAGAACGGCCTCGTTTTCCTGGTAGGGAATGGCGCCGAGTACTTCGCGCTCCAGCGGCGAGGGGTCCGCGAGCAGACGCATTGCCTGGTCGGAGTGGCAGGCAAGGAACACATGGTCGTAGCGCTCGGGTTCCCTGCCGCGCGCCTTGACGAGAACACGGTCGGGCATACGCCGCACAGAGTCGACCGGAGTGTTCAGTCTTATCCGGTTGCGAAACGGCGCGACAAGCTTCTCCACGTAGCGCGCGGAGCCGCCGCGGATGGCGCGCCATTGCGGGCGATCGTCTACCGACAGCATGCCGTGGTTATGCAGGAAGCGCACGAAGTAGCGCGCGGGGAAAGAGAACATGCGCTCGGGGTCCGTGGACCAGATCGCCGAGCCCATGGGCAGCAAATAATCCTCGATGAAACCGCGGGAATACGACTGGTCAGCCAGGTAGTCGCCGAGGCCGGTTTCCCCTACGGTGTGGAGCAGGGCGGGCGCCTCGCGGTTGAAACGCAGGATGTCGCGGATCATGCGGTGAAATCCCGGCCGCAGCAGGTTGCGGCGCTGCGCGAACAGCCCGTTCAGAGAAGTGCCGTTGTACTCGAGCCCAGTGCGCTCGTTGCGAACGCTGAAGCTCATCTCGCTCGCCTGCGACTCAACGCCCAGCTCCGCGAGCAGGGCGATGAAGTTGGGGTAGGTCCAGTCGTTGAAGACGATGAAGCCGGTATCCACCTGCTGCTGCTCGCCATCGATCTCGACCGCATGGGTATGCGTATGCCCGCCGACGTGGGCCGCGGCCTCGTACACGGTGATGTCGTGGTCGCGGTACAGTTTGCGCGCGGCGACGTTGCCGGCGATGCCGGTGCCGATGATCGCAATCTTCATGGCCGGCGTCCTGCAACCCTGCGTG
>CAZCGD010000119.1:0-7807 GCA_964498105.1 uncultured Streptomycetaceae bacterium | reverse complement strand
GCACCGTAATCTTCACCATCCTGCTCGTGTGGCGCCTGAGGAACTTCAAATCCTCGACCTCAACCGGGTGCTTGGGGCGAATTCTGCCGACGATGCGCGGCACCGGGTTGGGATGGCCCGAGCGGTCGAGCGCGGAGCCCGGGTTGTCGATGTCCACGCCGTCGAGCGCGGTGGCGAAGCGGTTCGAGTAGCTCTCGCGCCGGATCTCGCCGTCGGTGATGATGTCGAGGCCGGCCTCCTCCTGCGCCCTGATCGCCATGACGGTGGCGTCGTCCTGCGCCTCTGCGAGATAGGGCTCCGGGATGCGCCACAACTCCTTCGCCCGCACCCGCGGCGGGAAGCGCCCGGCGAGTTTCTTGCGGTCGATCAGCCACTCCGGCTGGGGGTAGCTGCCGACGAGCGTGACAGGAAACAGCATGGCATGTCCGCTATGGGCTGGAACCTATCTCAAACAGGCCACGGAATCACATTGAATGAAAGGCAAGGACATTTTGGCCACGGAATTACACGGAAGAAATGGAAAGCGAACCGGAAAATAAAGAAATGAAATCAAGCTTTATTCAGACCTCTCGTTGTGCATTTTTCGTCCGTGTGTTTCCGTGTGTTTCCGTGGCTAAGTTTTCTACTTGGGGTTTAATCAAACCTTCCGTGTGTTTCCGTGGCTAAAACGGTTTTTGAGTTGGCGACTACTCGGTCTGGTCAGCGCCGGCCGGGCCTGCGCATCACCGGATTGAGCCGGTCGATATCGGCCTGAACCTGCACGCGGCTGCGCTCGTAGACGATCTCGCGCCCCATCACGGAGCCGGCGTAGGCGAGCCCGTTGCGGGTCGGGTTGAGGGCGCATTTCATGTTGTGGATGCCCTCGCCGATGACCACCTCGATCACCTCGGCGCGCTTGCTGAAGACCACGACCTCAAGGGTCTGCCGGGTTTCAGTCACTCGTACCGTTATTTTTTCCGTGATCATCCCGATCTCCCGTGGATTCAGTTCAACAACCGCTCGAGCATGCGCCGTTTCTGTAGGCAGCGCTTTTCCGCCCAGCACGATTTGTAGAGCTTCGCCAGCTTGTCGTCCCGGTAAATCTTGATCTCGAACGGTTTCTTCAGCAGGATGGTGTGCACGTAGCTGGCAAAGGCTTCCGCGAAATCGTCGAACGGATTGGTGACTGAATACAGCGTGGCGAAATTCGTCTGCTCCAGGTTGTCGTAGGCGGCGATCATCTGGTCGGCCGGGAGCTTCGCGCCGAGATAGTAGACCACATCATTCCGCTGCGCGAAGTTCCGGTCGTAGTGCGTGACGAAGCGATTGTCTTCCGGCGAGAGGTCCCATGAAGACCAGAACCACGGATACTCCGCGGACGGCGGAACTGCATGGGCGTCGAGTTTCCACGACGGGTGGAATCTCTCGTTGATGGATATCACGTGCCCCATTTCGTGAAGCAGGATGTACTGGATCGCGTTCTTGCGGTTGTTCTGCTGCTTCGTCTCGATCTCGGCCACCAGCCGGATACCGAGCTGGGCCCTGAACGGGGTGTTTTCCTTCCAGGTAGCCCAGGCATTCGCGGCCTGCTTGGCCAGGACCGACATGTCCAGCACGACAAAACCCGCCACCGCCTTCCCGCCGCCGTCCACGATTTCATCCGTGTAGCCGGTGCCTCCCAGGTCCTCGACGAAGTAAATCCCCGCCAGCTTCCTGGACAGGAGCTGCCGCACTTCGTAAGGAATCTCCGCGATGGCGTTGTGCACGTCGCGGCGAAAATCAGGCGTCAGTTTCGCAGCGCGCGGCCTGTTGGGGATGCCGTTCTTGATGTTGTCGAGATTGAGGTATTCGACCAGCTCCGGCGGGGCGACTCCCATGCGATCCAGGATCGGCTTCACCAAGGCGTCTCTCCAGAAATCGACGCGGGTGACGACGTGGTCCTTGAGCGCCTTCGCCGCGCACTCCTTTTCGCTTCCTTCGCACGCGGGCTGGGCCTGCTCCTGGGGAAACGCGGTTAGCGGAGACGCGACGGCAATCAACAACAGGCATAACCAGACGAGACGCATGACTTATCCAGGCAGTTACACGGGTGTGACTAGCGGAAACCGCTATTCTATTCCTCGCGGATGCCGGCGTCTTTGATCAGCCTGACCTACTTGGCCATTTCGACGTGGTAGCACGTCGATTTACTTCGCTATCCGGAACCGCCAGGGCCGCGCCGCCCAGTACGGCCCGGCGTAGTCCACGCCGACGCGGGGACCCCTGGTGATGCGCTTGCCCGGTAGGTGAACGCCGCGGTCCTCGATCCACATCTCTCTCGATACCGTAACGTCCGCGCCGTCGAGCTTCTTGTCTATCTTCAGGTGCTGCGTCACTCTCCCGGGCCCGGCAACAAGCCTGCGCTCTCCGGCCGGGCCAATCATTATCCCGCGGATGAGAACCCCTTCGGGCCTGCCGCGACCGGCCGTGCTGAAGTTGAGCAACCAGTGCAGCCCGTAGACCAGATACACATACATCGTGCCGCCGTCGCCGTAGAGCGGCTCGACCCGGAGCGTGCGGCGCCCGCCCGCGGTGTGCGCAGCCCGATCCCGCGGGCCCTGGTACGCCTCGGTTTCGGCGATCATCGCTTGCACCAGGCGCCCCCGGTATCGCCGCACGATGTACTTCCCGAGAAGATCGCGCGCGACGCGCAGCGTCGGCCGGTTGAAATCGCCGCGGCCGAGACGACGGGACATAGAGCTAAGGCAAAAGGCAAAAGGCAAAAGGTAAAAGAAGGAGATCCACAGAGTGCTTGCCACCTGCCTTTTGCCTTTTGCCTTTTACCTTTTACCTTGTGCTTTCTATTTGGCCAGGCCCAGTTCCACCAGCGTGGTCTTGAGCCAGCCGTAATCCTGCTCGAGTTCCTTATGCAACGCCGCGCCGGTCTTGAAGTGCTCGGTCCAGTGGTTCCTGTCGAGGTCCGCTTTCCATTCCGGCGCCTCGGCCATCCGGCGCAGCGCGTTTTCCCAGAACGCGAGCTGGGCCGGCGTCAGCGACTTCGGCCCGAACACCGCGCGCCAGTTGCCGTAGACCAGGTCCACGCCCTGCTCCCGCCAGGTGGGCGCGACCGCGAGCGGCCCGCTCAGGCGCTGCGGGGCGGCCACGCCGATCACCCGCGCGCGTCCCGCGGCGACGTGGGGAATGGCATTGACCGCGCCCACAATCGCAAAGTCGAGGTGGCCACCGAGCACCGCGGTGATCGCTTCCGCCGAGCCCTTGAATACCACCGGCTTGAGGTCACGTGGATTGCCGCCGAGCGTCCGCATCAGGAGCGCGGCTGCCATGTGGCGGCTGCTGCCGTACGCATTGGCGAAACCGATCGTCACCGCCCGCGGATCCTTCTTCAGCCGGTCGGCGAGCTCAGTGCCGGTCTTGATGGGCGAGCCGGTCGGGACCATGAACACCGCGTGGTCCTCGTAGAGCAGCGCGATGGGCGTGAAATCGGCGTGGCTCAGGCTGCTCGACCCGACGATGTGATTGCTGAGCATGCCGCTGCTGGCGATGTACAGGTAGTGCGCGTCTCCGGGGCGCTGGCTGACGTAGGTGTAGGCGATGCTGCCGCCGCCACCCGGCCGGTTCACGACGGTGATCGTGGTTGGAACGAGCTTGTGCGCGAGCAGCACGCGCTCCATGGTCCGCGCGGTGTTGTCGTTGCTGCCGCCGGGCGCGGAACCCGCCACGATCTCGACGTTCTTCTGCGGCGACCACCCCTGCGCCAACGCTCCCATGCTCGCAGTTGCCAGCGCCACTGCCGCCAGGTACCAAGCCAGCCTCATGATTGACTCCTTTCGTTTTCGTGAAGACGGTCTTGCATCAGGATTTTGGCGGCTCTTGGGCCGGCAAAATCCTAGTCTGCGCGAATGTTGGCCTGCTTCGCCACCTTCGCCCATTGCTCGCGTTCGGACCTGAGGAACTTGCCGAACTCCTCCGGCGAGCTGCCGATCCCCTCGGTACCGTCGAGGGCCAACCGCGCCGCGACATCGGGCCGCTGCACTGCTTGCAGGATCTCGCGGTGCAGGCGCTCGATGACGGGCTTCGCGGTGCCGCGGGGCGCGAGCACGCCGTGCCACTGGGTCACCAGAAATCCCGGCACGCCCGACTCGATCATCGTCGGCAGGTCCGGCGCTATTTTTGCGCGCGTGGCGCTGGCGATGGCGATGGCCTTCAACTTCTGGGTGCGAACCTGGGCAAAGACGGAGCCGGCGCTGAGAAAGCTCATCTGCACCCTGCCCGACAGCATATCGGTCAACCCGGCGCCGACTCCCTTGTACGGGATGTGCACCAGCCGGGTGCCGGTGGACATCGCAAACAACTCGCCTGCCAGGTGCGCGAGCGAAGCATTGCCCGTGGAAGCGTAGTTCAGCGTCGAAGGGTTGGCCTTCGCATACGCAATCAACTCCTTCACCGTTGTCACCGGCAGCCCCGGAAAGACCGTAAGCAGGTACGGCGCGGCGGCGGCTTGGCTGATCGGGACGAAATCACGGTACAGGTCGTACGGCGTCTTGTTCACGATGCCGTACACCACCAGGCTCGCGCTAAGGAATATCAGGGTGTAGCCGTCCGGCGCGGCCAGCGCGGTGACCTCGGCGGCGATGCTGCCGCTCGCGCCCGCCCGGTTGTCCACCACCACCGTCTGCCCCAGGAATTCGCTGAGCGGGACAGCGACCTGGCGCGCCACGAAATCCAGCCCGCCGCCTGCGCCCGACGCCACGGTCATCCGGACCGGCTTGGTGGGATAGGCGCCGGCGGCGGGTTGCGCATGCGCATGATGCTCCGCGATGGCGAACGCAATGACCACACCGGCGATAGCGATTCCCGATACCGCTCTTCTCATCTAGTCCCCTCCCAGGAGTTTGTCGAACTAGAGTCCGACAAACTCCTTAGAACCAGTAACAAAATGAGTGGTCGCGGAGCAAACGAACCACCCCCACCCTAGCCCTCCCCCTGAGAGGGAGGGGAAGTTTTCCTCTGGGCTCCTTCCCCCTCAGGGGGAAGGTTGGGATGGGGGTGGTTTCACCAGTCGTCATTTTGTTAGGCGCTCTTATGCTAATTATTCTACACGCGCACTGCGGTTGAGGAAGCGGTCCAGCTGATCCGCGAAGCGCTTGCGATCGGTCTGGTCAAGCGGCTTCGGGCCGCCGGTTTGTACGCCGCTGCCGCGCAACCCTTCCATGAAGTCACGCATCGAGAGGTGCTCCCGCACGTTGTCGGGAGTATAGAAATCGCCGCGGGGATTGAGTGCGTGCGCGCCGCGCGCAATGATGTCGGCGGCAAGCGGAATGTCGGCGGTAATTACCAGGTCGCCCGGCTCGACGCGCCGCGCGATCTCGTCGTCGGCGACGTCTACCCCGCGCGCCACCTGAATCGTCCGGAGGTAATGCGACGACGGCGTGCGCAGCGGCTTGTTTGCAACCAATGTCGTCGGCAGCTGCAAGCGCTGCGCCGCGCGAAACAGGATGTCCTTGATGACCGCCGGGCAGGCGTCGGCGTCGACCCAGATGTGCATGCAGCCTTCCCGCCGCTCCTAAGACCGTCCCTAGCGGCGCCGGCCGCGCTCGATCCGGGGCCGCGCCTCGTTCACCTTCAGGGCGCGCCCGGCGAGATCCTTGCCGTTGAGCCCGGCAATCGCGGCCATTGAGTGTGCCCTGCCGGGCATCTCCACGAAGCCGAAGCCCTTGAGCTTGCCGGTAAACATCTCGCGCAACAGCTCGACTGATGAGACCTGCCCGAACGGCTTGAACAGATCCTCGATTTGCTTTTCCGTCACCTCGTCGCCGAGGTTGCCAACATAGATGATCACATCGCCCCTTCCGGAATGGATGATTGAAACGTGTATTTTACCCTTCAGCAGGCCGGCACCCCAGCGCCGGCTCGGGGCTTGCCGTCGAACTACAGCGGCGGGAACATCCCCGCCGCCGGCGCACTCCAGACCTCGCTGAAAGTGACACTGTCGGGTGCCGGCAGCCAGCGGCCGGAGACGGCATCGAACAGCTCGATGCGCCCGGAGCCGTCCTTCTGCGAAACGATGCGGCCATAGCTAGTCCCCAGCTTTTTCGGTCCGATCAGCACCCTGCCGGGAACGGTGTCGACATGCATCATCTGCGTCTGCGCCTTCATGCTTCGCTCCTTATCTGGAACAGCGGCCACGTTACCCGTGGCAGCGGTCGGTTGTCGCGTACCGCTGAGCACGTTTTTCGGTCCATCAAGCCAGCTTGGCCAGCGCAAGGCGGCCCCTTGCCGTAAGCTCGAAGCCGCGGGTCTTGGGCTCAATGAGCCCCCTCGCCAGGAGTCTCACGCCCATGGCCCCGGGCATTTGCGCTTTCTGCGTCTTGTACGTCAGCTCTTGCAGCCAGTGCAGCTCGTCGAAGCCGATCACCTGCTCCATCGCGCGCGCTTTCTCAGGTCAAGCCGTCGCGGCGTGCCAGCGGGTCGAATGGCGTTCATGAGCGTCCTGGAGAAACGGTGAACGGAGGCAAGTCCGGGAATGTTTAATCCCAGGCCCTGACAGATGCGACTGCAGGAGCGGCCCAAGGAAAACGGGCCCAAGGAGAGGAAACTAAACGCCTCGTTCTCTTATACGCGCTTCACCGGTGAGGGTCAATCAACTCGTTGAAAATAGCGTCAATTCATGCTCGGACCTGCCGCTGCCCGGAATATTCTTTCGTATAATGTGCCGGCTGGAACCAAAACCCCACGCCGTTCATACTGCCGAGGAGATTACGCATGAAGACCCTGACCGGAACGTATTCGCTGCTGAGCGTCGCAGCATGGGCGGCGTGCCTGGTCTGCCAGGCGCAAGCCGCTTCGACGGAATCGGGACCGACCTGGCCCAACAAGCCGATCCGCATGCTGGTCGGATTTCCGCCGGGCGGCCCCACGGACGTGGTCGCCCGGCTCGTGAGCGACAAGCTCTCGGCGCAGATAGGACAGCGCATCGTGATCGACAACCGCCCGGGCGCGGCCGGCAACATCGCCGTCGAAATCCTGACGAAGGCCAACGCCGACGGCCACACCCTCCTCTATTCGTCGAACGCGATTGCGCTCTCTCCGGGCCTGTACACGAAGCTTGGCTACGATCCGGTCAAGGATCTGGCGCCGGTCACGGAAATCGGCGCGGGCTGCCTCATATTCGTGGTCCATCCGTCCCTCCCCGTGCAGTCGGTGCAGACATTCATCGACTACGCGAAGGCGCGTCCCGGCCAGCTAAACTACGGCTCCTCCGGTTCCGGCACAAGCACGCATCTCGCCGCCGTGCTGTTCTCGCAGCGCACCGGCATCCAGACGCAACACGTTCCCTACAAAGGCACGGCGCCGTCGCTGCTGGATACTATCGCCGGCAGGGTCCAGTTTCTGATGGGCGCCGTGCTCACCGCCGTGCCCCATGTCAAGGAAGGCAGGCTGCGCGCGCTCGCCGTCACCGGGACGAAGCGCATCCAGTCCCTGCCGGATCTGCGCACGATCGAGGAATCAGGCATGCCCGGATTCGTAGTGACCACCTGGCAGGGCGTATTCGCGCCGGCGGGCATACCCGTCGCGACACTCACGCGAGTGAACGCGGAACTGGTCAAGGCGATTCGCAGCCCGGAATTGAAACCGAGGATCGAGCAACAGGACATGGACCCGACCGGCCCCTCCGCCGCCACCTTCAGGAATATGTACTTCGCCGAGCTCAAGCGCTGGACAAAGGTCGCGAAGGATGCCGGCCTTAAAGCTGATTGATGAGGGATGAGGGATGAAGTTAGATATAGTAGTCGCGGCTTGATATGACAGTCAGTGTCCGCTTTCGACC
>CAZCGD010000118.1:0-3621 GCA_964498105.1 uncultured Streptomycetaceae bacterium | reverse complement strand
GTGCCCCGATAATCGGCCAGCAGCGGCTCCACGACGCGGGCGCGATAGCCGCGCAGGTCGCCGGCGTCGAGCACGCCGCCGAGCGCTTTCACGTCCTTGACGATAGCAGCTGCGATGTCCCCTTCGTAGTAGTCACGGCGCCCGGCGCTGGCGAGGCGTTTCAGCGTGGCGGCGAGCCCCTTGAGCTTGAGCCGCTCGAGCGGGGCGCCGGGAGCCGTCACCGGCGGAAAGCCGGTGGGCAGCCAGATGTCGCGCGTCACCGGGTAGCGCGCGAGTTCCCTGGCCATGGTGGCGGTCTTGAGCGTCAGGAACCAGTCCACCGCGATGCCTTGCTCTGCCAGATCGATGGCAGGCTTCATCACATCGGCGAGCTTCAGGGTGCCGAATCGCTCCAGAGCAAGGCCGAGCCCGTCCGGGTGGCCCGGCACGGCGATGGACAGCGGGCCGTGCACGTTGCGGTCGTCCTGGACCGCCGGCCAGCTGAACAGATCGCGCGAAGTGGCGCTGCCGCCCACGAGGGGATAAGCAGCGGGGTCGAGACCGCGCGGGGAGATCGGGCCGAAATCCACGACGGAAACACGGCGCGTCTTCGCCGAATAGACCAGCATGAAGCCGACGCCGCCCAGCCCGCTGTTCCACGGCTCCACGGCCGCGAGCGCGAAGCCGGTGGCGACCGCCGCGTCCACCGCGTTGCCGCCCGCCGCCAGTATCCGCGCGCCGGCTTCGGCCGCGATGCGGTTCTGGCTCGCCACCACGCCGCCGCGCGCGCGCGCCAGCGGCTTGCGCACCTGCCAGTTCTGTACTTTGTGCTCGGACATGGTGGGGAAGGGCGGGGCAGACGATATAATCATAGCGGAAAAGCGTGACATGGTGAGGCGTGACATGCTAGCGCGTGACATGGAATTGCGTGAAATAAGGCTAGACGTTTGTCACGCTTCGCTATGTCACGATTCACCACGTCACGCCTCACCATGTCACGATTCACCACGTCACGAATTATCAGGTCACGCTTCATGAGCAAAAGACACATCGTCTGCCTCACCTTCGACTTCGACGGCATCTCCGGCTTCATCTCGCGCGGCCAGACTTCACCATCGTGGATTTCGCGGGGGGAATTCGGGCCGCGGGTGGGCATGCCGCGGCTGATCGGGCTGCTCGAGAAGTACCGGATCAAGAGCACCTGGTTCGTCCCGGGGCACACCATCGAGTCCTTTCCGAAGGAGTGCGAGACCGTGGTTGCGGCAGGCCACGAGATCGCGCATCACGGCTGGACGCACCGCCCGCCGGCGAGCCTGACGCGAGAGCAGGAAGAGAGAGAACTGGTGCGCGCGAACGAGTCGATCAAGAAGCTGACCGGGCGCTATGCCCGCGGCTACCGCTCGCCGTCGTGGGACCTGTCGCCCCATTCGATCGAGCTGCTCCTCAAGCACGGCTTCGTCTACGACAGCAGCCTGATGGGCGACGACTACACGCCGTACTACGCGAGGAGCGGCGACGTAATCGAACTGGAGCAACCCGCCCGCTTCGGTAAAGAGACGACGCTCGTCGAGATGCCCATCCACTGGGCCACCGACGACGCGCCGCATTTCGAGTTCGTGCGCACGGAGACGGTCAATCGCCAGGGCTTGATGAACGCCAACCTGGTGGGCGAGAACTGGATCAACGATTTCCTCTACCTGCGCGACACGATGGAGTGGGGCGTCCTCACCTACACCTGCCACCCCTTCGTCATCGGCCGCGGCGCCCGCATGATGATGCTCGAGCGCGTGATCCGCACCGCTGCCGACAGCGGTGCGGTGTTCCTCACCATGGAGGAGGCGGTGCGGGAGTTTCAGCAGCGTGCGGGACGGCCCGCACGCGCCAAGACGTGACCGGAGAACCGGCGCGTCAGCGAATGAAGTCGCCGATGAGGGAGGATCTTTTACTGCTCCCGCAGCGAGCGCTGCAGGAATCCCAGGACCGGGTCAACCAGGTACTGCAGGGCGTTGCGGGACGCGGTCTGGATGAAGACCTCGGCCGGCATTCCCGCCTGAAGCTTGAGATCGCCCGCCTTGAGCAACGCCTCGGGCGACACGCGCACGTGCACCACGTAGTAGGGGGCGTTGGTCGTCTTGTCCACCAGGCGGTCTGCAGAAATGTAGACGACTATCCCCTCCACGGTCGGCGTCATGCGCTGGCGGAACGCGGTCAGCCGCACATCTGCCGGAGAACCGGTGCGCACGTAATTCACGTCTTCGGGGCGCACGCGCGCTTCCACCAGCAGATCGGGGTCCTCAGGCACGATATCGAGAATCGGCTCGCGCGGCGCGATTACCGCGCCCACCGAGGTCACCCTCAGGTCCACGACTTCTCCCGAGCTCGGCGCCGTGATGCGCTGCCGCTGCTCGGCATCCAGCGCCGGGCGCAGCCGTTCGCGCAGCTCGAAGATCGCCGCGGTGGTCTGCCGCAGCTCGTTGGACGCCTCCTGGTTGAAAGTGCTGCGCAGCGTCTCGGCGCGCAACTCCAGGTCTGAAACTTTCTGCTGCGCTCGGGCGAGTTCCGCGGCGCCTTCCGCGCGCCGGGATTCATACTGCGCGCCTTCGCGCTGCAGCACCAGCAGCCGCGTTTTGCTCACGAAGCCCTCGTTCGCCAGCGACTGGTTCTGGGCGAGCTCATCGCGCTGGAACTTGATCGCTGCTTCGTCGGCCTTCAACTGCGCGTCGCGCGCCTTGATCTCGTCCCGCGCCTCCCGCACCTGGTTGCGAATCAGGACGATCTGGTTCGTGAGCGACTCGCGCCGCACGCGGAACACCGAGCTCTCGTGCTTCAGCAGCTCGATTACGCGCGGGTCCGAGCCGCGCTTCGTCAGTTCGGGGGGGAAAGAGATCTGCGCCGCGCCTGCCTGCTCAGCCGCCAAACGCGCGGCCTTGGCGATCTCCGCATCGAGCTGGGTCCGCAACGCTTCGTTCCCCGCGTCCACGCGCACGTCCTTCAGCAGGATCAGCGTCTGTCCGGCCTTCACCTTGCTGCCGTCGCGTACCAGGATCTCACCGACGATGCCGCCTTCCTGGTGCTGCACCGTCTTGCGGTTCATGTCCACCTTGATCTGTCCGGCGCCGATCACCGCGCCCGACAGCGGCGCGAGCCATACCCAGGCGCCGATGGCGACGACCAGCAACAGGCTGCCCACGATCCCGGCGCGGATCAGCGGCCAGGGTTCCCCGGCGCGATCGACGTCGAGGGCGGGTAGGACAAGGTCGCGCAACGGCTGGGCCATGGCTTATCCCTTTGAGTGTGCGACAGAATGAAACCACTCCAACCCCACCCCCATCCCAACCTTCCCCCTGAGGGGGAAGGAGAACTCTTTGCTCCGAGAGGTAAAACATTCCCTCCCTCTCAGGGGGAGGGCTAGGGTGGGGGTGGTTCTCAACAGTAACTCTTCGTTCATTTTGTTACGAACTCTTAGGCTGAATCTGCCCGGCAACCACCGCCGGCTGGCCCTCGGCGGCGCGCTGGCCCAGGCGCGCGAGCACTTCGGACGGGGGGCCGAGTTTCTCGATGGTGCCGTCATTCAGTACCAGGATCAGGTCCATGACGGTGAGGAGCCTTCCGCGGTGCGTGACGACCACCAGCGTCACGCTC
>CAZCGD010000117.1:0-4992 GCA_964498105.1 uncultured Streptomycetaceae bacterium | reverse complement strand
CTCTTCGACAGCGAGCGCGACGCGCTGCGTGCCCTGCTGGAGCCGGGTCTTGCGCTGTAACGGTGTGGGCGTCGTGCCTTCGCCTTCCCTGGCGCGGCGGCCGAGGTCGCCGCCGGAGCAGAATGCGTCGCCGGCGCCGGTAATAATGAACACGCGCACCGCCGGGTCGTCCTGCGCTTCCCGCAACGCGCGCGCGAGTCCGCCTACCATTTCCTCGCTGAGCGCATTCTTTTTCGCCGGACGATTGAGGCGCGCGGTCGCGATGCCGTCCTTGACCGTATATTCGAGGTCGCTCACTTCGGCTCCATTATTCGCTATTTGATGGCCGCTAATATTTGTGGCCATCGTTTACTGTGAAATTCCGCCGGTAGAACTCCCTTGCGAAAGACAGATTGGGGTATAGCCTTCAGGCAGTCCAGTTGAAAGTGTTCGGCGGCAAAACGTGCCGGTACAGTAGCGGAAAACTTGCCAATAGCTTCGATCGCATTCAATAACGCTCTCCGGGTCATCTTGGCTTGCTCGATGAATGCAGCGGCAATCTCAACCGCTAGCCGAGCTTGCTCAACACCCTCGGGAGTACGCTTGCTTTCCAACCGGTAAAGATTCCAGATCTTTGACTGCAATAAATGCAATGGATGGAGTATACGAAGAGACTCTCCCTCAAATTCAATAACTACTGCGGATTTTTCTATCGCTTCCGACTCAAGGCCAATGATGCTTGCCAGGTAGTCAATCAACACCGGCTCTGGATATCCATTCATCTCTACGGATAACACGGCACTGTTCGGCGTGTGTTCATCTAGCGTAGCCGTCTTGAGCTGGTGGCGAATCTTGAGTCGGGCGGACACCCGCTTTGCCTCGGCTTTTGTGCCCAAGTAGTCGATATCCCCCGTTAACGCTGGTAATCGCGCCTGAATACGAAAGTACTGAATCCAAAATGCGACTGCTTGACCCCCTATTAGTACAGCGTGGTCTGATCGCGTTTGTACGATCAGGGCTGCGGCATCCTCCGGTTTAAGGATCACCTTGGAACTTTGCCCCAACTCAAGATCTTCGCCTTTGAGCCATCAATGAAAGAAGCTTTATGAAACTCTTGAGGCACAAGTTGGCGCACCAGCCGTGCGGATTGAGATGGGTATCCGCCTTGCTCAAGTGGTGAACCTGCTCGTCCTTTTTCGCAAACAGTCAGCTCCAGTCCCAATGCATCGAGCAAGCGACACAATTCATCGAAGCCAATATTCTGGTCTCTGCTTTCAATGCGATTCAGCTTTTCACGACGCAATCCTGCGCGAGCGGCGAGCTCTCGTTGCGACATGCCGAGCCTCCGGCGATGTGAAGCCAGTAGAGAGTATATGTGCTGTTTCACACACACATTGTGCTATTAACTGCACAAAAAGTCAACACCCTGGTTGGATCAAGCCTCCAGCACAATTAAATGGCAAATTAATGGCCTGTCCCGGTTTACTCCCGTATGAAAGCAGACGCCAACCGCATTCGCTGCATCGATCCGCTGGTCTCGCCGCAGTACCCGTTCGACGAGCCGCCACGGCCGCCGGAGCGATCCGAGCCGCGCTACGCGACCTTCGCCGACTATGAGGCTCGCATCCCGATGCGCGACGGCATCCGGCTGGCCGCCGACGTCCTGCGGCCCTCCGCCGCAGGGCTGAAGTTTCCGGCCCTGGTGACGGCTTCCGTTTACACGCGCCAGCTCCAGCGCAGCGTGGTGGCGCTCGGCCAGAACGAGGCCGGCGTCTCCGAGTTCTGGGTGCCGCGCGGCTACGCGCACGTCATCGTCGATGTCCGCGGCAGCAACGATTCGGAGGGTATCTACGACCTCTTCGGCGCCCAGGAGCAGCAGGACTTGTACGACGTCATCGAATGGGTCGCCGCGCAGCCGTGGTGCGACGGCAACGTCGGCATGAGCGGCATCTCGTACATGGGCCGCACCCAGCTCTTCGCGGCCGAGCAGCAACCGCCGCACCTGAAGGCGATCTTTCCGTATGACGCTTCGTGCGACTTCTACCGCGATGCCTGCTTCCACGGCGGGATCGCGACCAACTTCACGACGCACTGGACCGGCTACGTCATGAATCTGAACATGAGTTCCGGCCGCAACCCGAACGTGGAGGGCATCAAGCAAAAGCTCGAGATCATGTATAGCCACCAGTACCCGTTCGACGGCCCGTTCTACCAGGAGCGCTCGGCCGCGCCCCGGCTCGACCAGGTGAAGATCCCGGCCTACTTCGGCTCCGGGTGGTACATGAACGAGCTGCATCTCAAGGGCGCGTTCGACGGCTACAACGGGACCGGCGCGATACCCAAGCGCATGCTGGTGGGGCCGCGCGCGTGGCCGCTGCGCCCGTGGGCCGGCTATCACTACGAGATGCTGCGCTGGTACGACCACTGGCTGAAAGGCATGGACACGCGCGTCATGGAAGGCCCGCCGATCCAGCTCTACATCCACGGCGATGACCGCTGGCGCTCGGAGCACGAGTGGCCGCTCGCGCGCACGCAATGGCGCGAGTTTTTCCTGGGTGGCCCGGCGAACGGCCTGCAGGGGAAGCTGCTGGACTCGGCGGGCGGCGAGCAGGCGCGGCGCTTCGAGTTCGATCCGTTGAGCCCCGCTGCGACGCACGGCGAGCCGCGGCTCGTCTACCGGACGGAACCGTTGGCGAAGGAAATGGAGTTGACCGGACCGCTTGCCCTTTATCTCCAGGCCTCGTCGTCGGCGCCCGATATCGACTGGCTGGTGTTCGTGGCGGATGAAGCGCCGGACGGGAAGGTGCGCGAACTCTGCAAGGGCTGGTTGCGCGCGTCACACCGGAAAATCGATCCCGCGCGCTCCACGCCGGCGCAGCCGTACCATCCGCATCTTGCCGCCGAGCCGATGCAACCGGGCACGGTGGTCGAGTTCCCGATCGAGATCTGGCCGATCTGCAACGTCTTCAAAGCGGGGCATCGCATCCGGCTGGAAATCGCCAATGCCGATTCGATCATCGCGATGAGCGGCCGGCCGCACGTGACGCTCCCGGTCAAAGCGACGAATACCGTGCACGAGGGAGGAGCGAAGCCGTCGCGGCTGGTGGTGCCGGTGATCGCCCGTTAGCGTCCCGACGTAGAGGACGTAGCAAAATCAAGAAACTACTAGCCGCAGATAAACGCCGATAAGAATCAAGATCAGGATTCACTCAAAATAACGAAATCGGCGTATTCTTAATGCGCATCGAGCTTCGATTGGAGGGTGTTATGAAATCATTCCCGCTCGCCATTCCTCTCGCGCTGTCCATGAAAGCGCCGCTTGTCATCGTTGCGCTTGCCGCCACGTTGGGGGCCAGTTCGAATGGCACCGCTCAAAGCTATCCGGTACGACCCATCACGATCGTGGTGCCGTTTTCCGCCGGAGGCCCCACCGATACACTCGCGCGCATCATGGGTGAGCGCATGAGAACGGCGCTCGGTCAGCCCGTGCTGGTTGACAACACAACAGGAGCGGGCGGCAGCATCGGCACCGGAAAGGTCGTCCGCTCCGCGCCCGACGGCTATATGGCCAGCATCGGGCACTGGGGTACGCACGTCGTGAACGGCGCCTACTATACGCTCCCGTTCAATCTGCTGACCGATTTCGAGCCCGTGGCGATGATCGCGAGCAATCCCCAGATCATCATCTCGAAGCCTGCTGTTCCAGCCAAAAATCTGAAGGAACTGAGCGCCTGGATCAGTGCCAATCAGGACAAAGCGTTGATGGGGGCCGGCTCCATTGGCGGCGCATCGCACATGGCCGCGATCTACTACGGGAACCGGATCGGCGTGAAGTTCCACGTCGTGCCGTATCGCGGCGGCGCACCGGCGTTGCAGGCCCTCCTCGCCGGCGAGATCGATCTGTACGTCACCCAGATCTCGAACGTGGCCGGCCACATCAAGGCCGGGACCGTCAGGGCCTATGCAGTTACGGCCAACACGCGCCAGGCCGCCGCGCCGGAGGTGCCGACCGTCGACGAAGCGGGTTTGCCGGGGCTGCACATTTCCGTCTGGCATGGCATCTGGCTGCCGAAAGGGACGCCACGGGAAGTCGTCATGAAGCTCAATGCGGCCATCGTCGAAACTCTGGCTGATGCAGCGGTGCAGCAGCGGTTCGTCCAGCTCGGGCAGGAAATCCCTGCGCGCGAGCAGCAGACGCCGGAAGGGCTGTTCGCCTACCACAAGGCCGAGATCGACAAATGGTGGCCCATGATCAAAGCGGCCGGCCTCAAGGCCGAATAACGTTAAAGCCGGACGCCTAGGGATACGGGAGCCGCGGCTCCCGTGCCCTAATCGCCGGTTTGGCGCGCGCCGGAGCGCGGAGCAGGGGCCCCATTTTTTGGGGATGCGACCGTGTAGGCGCGCAAGCGGCCGACGTGACGTCATTTGATGCTTGCCGCCAGTGATTCAGAGGCCGCTCGCGTTCGAGCGGACGAACTGACCGCCGTTCAACGCGCGGAGGCGCATTCAACCCTCATCACTCCACGGATACCACCAGGGACAAACCACGTTTTCCCGGACTACGTTTTCTCGTTTCACTGGCCGGGAATGGGGGGCTGTCCCCGGTTTACGTCTCAGGTAATGCGTCTCAGGTAATGCGTCGCTTGCAATCCCCGTGCTACCTGAGACGCCGTATCTGAGACGCCGTATCTGAGACGCCGTACCTGAGACGCCGTACCTGAGACGCCCCATCCTCCACTACTGCGGCTTGATGCCGGCGGCCTTGGCGACATTGTTCCACTTCTCGATTTCCGACCGGACCATCTTCGCGAACTCCTCGGTCGGCATCCCGCTCGGATCGCCGCCGATCTCGTTCAGGCGCTTGCGCACGTCGGGAATCTTCAGCACCTCGGCTATGTCGTCCCGGATGCGCTTGACCACGGCCGGCGGCGTGCCGCGCGGCACGAACATCCCGAACCACGCCACGGCCTCGAAGCCGGGAGCCGCCTCGGCCATGGGCGGCGCCTCGGGGTA
>CAZCGD010000116.1:0-6281 GCA_964498105.1 uncultured Streptomycetaceae bacterium | reverse complement strand
GCCTTCGAACATGCGCCGCTGCGTCCGGTAGAACGCCCCCTGCTCCGCGTACCACTGGCCTTCCAGTTTGCGCACCGTCGCGGCCACCGTCAGTACGCCGGAGGGCATGGCGATGCGGATCTCCGCTTCGGGGTTGCCGGTTGAGCGGGCCGCCTCGTGCACGACGCTGCCTTCAAGCCGCGCCGCGACCGCCATGCACAGCGTGCAGGTCAGCGGCAGTGCGCGGTGCGGCTGGCCGTTGGACATCATGCGGGCGCCAAGGTCCATGCGGGACGCCAGCAGGGTTTCCCCCGTAAGCGTTTTCGCGTCCTGCGGCCCCGATACGAATCCCACGAACGGAACCGCGGCGCGCTTCGCGGCTTCCTCCGGCGTTTTGGCGATGCCCATCGCAACCGAAGCAGCGATGCGAATCGCAGAGAGCTTCCTAAGCAACTCGGGGTTGGCGTCGATCTCGTCCGGCAATTCCGTCCCCTTGATGCCGAGGTCGGCCGCGCGCACGAACACGCAGGCGTTGGCCGCATCCACCATGGAGACGCGGATCTTGCCGACACCCGGGACGTCGAGCACATCTGCTACGTTGCCGGTCGGCAGCAGCTTGCCGGTGGTCGCGCCACCCGGCTCGCGGAACTCGAGCTTGACCGGCGCGCCCGTCCCGGCCACACCGGGAATGACGAGGTCGCCGTCCACCGCAGACAAGCCGTCGTCCAGCGGGAAGCGCGACCAGATGATCTTCTTCGTGTTGGTGTTGTGGACGCGCACCAGCGCCTCCCGACCGGATACCTTGAGCAGCCCCTCGTCCACCGCGAACGGCCCCATCGCGGACGACATGTTGCCGCAATTGGCGCCGTATTCGACCTTGGCTTCTTTCACCTGCACCTGCGCGAAGGTGTAGTCGATATCGGCATCGGGCCGCGTTGGCGGCCCGATTACACAAACCTTGGACAACGAAGAAACACCTCCACCCATCCCATCCAGTTGCCGGCCATAGGGGTCGGGGCTGCCGATCGCTGCGAGAAAAATCTCGTCCCATTCCGCGCGGTCGCCGGGCAGGTCCCTGGCATGGAACACGACGGCGTTGCTGGTGCCGCCACGCATGAAAACTGCGGGAATCTTCAGTTGCTTCATGGCTGGACCTCTAAAGGCGTGACGTGATGGAGCGTGACATGATAGAGCGTGACGTGGTGTGGCGTGACATGGTAAGGCGTAACGGCAAACGCCCTTACTCCTTCTGCCTTCCGAATGGGGTTGGCGGGCCAACGGGTAAACTCACGATATTGTAATTGACATGGCAGCGCCCGGCACTCGCACGACCCTTGACCCTTGACCCTCGACCCTCGACCCTCGACCCTCGGTAGTTAGATGCCTCTAGAAAAAATCGTTTCCGGTGGGCAGACCGGCGTTGACCGCGGCGCGCTCGATGCGGCGCTGGAGGCGGCCTTCCCCTGCGGCGGCTGGGCGCCCGAGGGCCGCGTCGCCGAAGACGGCCCGATAGCGGAGCGCTATCCGCTGCGGGAACTCCCGGGCAGCGGCTACGAAAAGCGCACGCTGCGGAACGTGCTCGACAGCGACGGCACGGCCATTCTCTACTTCGGCGCGCTGGAAGGCGGCACGCGCCTGACCATGGAATATTGCGTCAAGCACGACAAGCCGTGCGAGCTGCTCAATGCAGAGCGGCTCAGCCCCGAAGAGGCTGCGCGGGAGCTCGCGGCGTTTGTAGCGGGCAACGGCATCTCGGCGCTGAACGTCGCCGGCCCGCGCGCGAGCAAATGGTCCGGCGCTCACGCCTACGCCCGGAAAACGATCGAGCATCTATTGCGCGCGCGGAGCAAGAAGAAATAAAACGGCTGGATATCGAGGTCTTGCTCATCACACATCACTCATTACCCATCACTCATCACTGATGTACTTGATCGTCCTCATGAGCATTGCGATACACAGCTGCTATATCGGCAGCAAGGTGGTGGTATCGCTGCTTGCGCTCGAGCTGGGCGCCAGCCAGTTCCTGATCGGAAACATCGCTGCGCTCTACGCCCTGCTGCCGCTGCTGTTCGGCGTCTACTCGGGCCGGCTCGTCGACCGCATCGGCATGCGCGTTCCAATGCTGATCGGCGCCGGCTTCACTGTGCTCGCCATGCTTTGCGGTTTCGCGTGGCAGCAGCTTCCAGCCCTGTTCGCAACCGCCCTGCTGATGGGCGCCGCTTTCGTGTTCTACAACGTTTCTATTCAGAACCTGGCCGGTTCCTACGGCCGTCCCGAGAACCGCGCTCACAATTTCAGCATGCTGACGATCGGCTACTCGATTTCGTCCTTCGTCGGGCCGATGATCGCCGGCTTCTCGATCGATTACGCCGGACACGCTCGCGCTTTCCTGATCTTCGCCCTGATGGCGCTCGCCCCGATCGCGGTATTGATCTTCTACCCGAAGCTCACGCAATTCCAGACGCCGAAACCGGGAAAACAGGCACTGCGGGCGCTCGATCTGCTGCGCGACCCGCAATTACGCCGCGTCGTCATCATGAGCGGCATGATGGTGGCATCGTACGAACTCTACGGTTTCTACATGCCCGTGTTCGGGCACTCCATCGGGCTGACGGCATCCACCATCGGCGTGATCCTAGCCACCTACGCGACCGCCACTTTTCTCTCGCGCTTCTTTCTGCCGTTCCTGTTGCGCCAGTTGCGCCCGGACCAGGTATTGTTCTCCTTCATGCTGCTTGCCGCGTTCGCCTTTGTGCTGCTGCCGTTCCTCCGCAACGTCTACCTGCTCATGCTGATCTCATTCATTATCGGCCTCGGCACCGGGGTCGGGCAGCCGCTGTCCATGACCTTGTCCTACGAACGCTCGCCCGCCGGCCGCACCGGCGAGGTTACCGGTCTGCGGCTGACGTTCAACAACATTTCGCGCATCGTGATACCGCTAGCGGCGGGAGCGCTCGGAACGGCGTTCGGCGTGACGCCGGTGTTCTGGATGAATGCCGCCAACCTGACGGCGATCAGCTTCCTGGCGCGGCGTTAAGTACTACGCGCCGCCAAGTGCCGTTAAATCCGGACGCCTAGGGTACGGGAGCCGCGGCTCCCGTACCCTAATCGCCGGTTTAACTCCGCGCGTTCGAACGGACGGAAGCCGCCGTTCAACGCGCGGCAATAGAAACTGTGATTATTATATTCCTGACACCTTTTCTCTCCGATAAACAGATACACGCGGATAGGATCAACCACCACCAAAAATAAGATTTACGCGGGACGAACGCAACGACTGCGCGCCGCGGTAATATGACGCCACTGGAAGGAGTCATCCCATGAACGATCCCCGCCCGGTTAACGCACCGACCCGCGAGCTCGCGGGCTGGATTTCGCGCTTGCGCTACGCTGACCTGCCGCCGCGCACTCGCGAAGTCGTGCGCATCCTGCTGCTCGACTCGGTGGGCTGCGGCGTCTACGGCTACGCAACGCCGTGGGCAAAGATGCTGCTGCAATGGGCGAAAGCCGGCGCTGCTGCCAGAGGCGAAGCGACCGTATGGGGTGAAACGGCACCGTCGCTGCGCGCGTCGGACGCGGCGCTGGTGAACGGCACCGCGGTCCACGCGTTCGAGCTCGACGACTACCACCAGGCCAAGCTGCACCCCGGCGCGGTCGTGATCCCTGCCGCGGTGGCGATGGTGGAGAAGCTGGGATTGAACGGCGAGCAACTCGTGACCGCCATCGCCGCGGGCTACGAAGTCATGATCCGCTCCAGCCTTGCTCTCAACCCGTCCGCAGCGCGGCTGCGCGGCTGGCACCTGACCGGCGTCTGCGGTCCGCTCGGCGCGGCCGCCGCGTGTGCTTCGCTGCTGAAACTGAACGAAGAGCAGACCGCCTGGGCGCTGGGACTCGCCGGCACGCAGGGCTCGGGGCTGTGGGCCTTCAACGCCGACGGCACCATGAGCAAGCGTTTCCATGCGGGCCGGGCGGCGCAGTCCGGGGTGATGGCCGCGGAACTGGCCGCACTCGGCTTCACCGGCCCGACGCAGATCTACGAATTCCACGACGGCGGCGTGCTGAAGGCTTTTTCGGACGCGTCCGATCCCGCGCCGCTGACGCGCGACCTCGGCAAGGTCTTCCATCTCGACGCGACCTCGATCAAACCTTATAGCTGTTGCGGCAGCGCGCACTCGTATGTGGATGCCGCGCTGGAGCTGCGCCGCCGGCTGGGCACGGCGTGGGACGCCAGGCGCCCGGTGCGGCTGGGGATGGCGAAGGTGGTGCAGGTGCAATGCGGCTTCGACTACGCGCCGAGCAGCTCGCTGAACGCGCAGATGAGCCTGCGCTACATCGTCGCGGCGGCGCTCACGGAAGGGCACGCGCTGCCGCCACAGTTCAGCGACGTGAAGATCGCCGACCCGGCGCTGACCGCGCTCGCCGGACGCATCCAGTGCGAGCACGATCCGGCCCTCGACCAGCTCTACCCGGCGCGCTTCGCCGCTTGGGTCGCCGCCGAGGACCGGGGCCAGTGGGTGCGCGTGGACGTGCTCGACCCGCTCGGCTCCCCCGCCAACCCGGTTGATGCGAAGGGCGTCGTCGAGAAATTCCGCGGCATCAATCCGCAACTGGCCGTGGACGCGATCGCCGAAGTGGCGTTCAACATCGAACGCCATTCAATAAAGAAACTCCTCGATCTGGTCGCGGGAAAGAAAGCAAAGCAGTTGCAATCGGCGTGATGGCGCCCGCGAGGGCGGAGTGGTAAGGGATGAGGGATGAGGGATGAGGGATGAGCAACAAGGCAAAAGGTGGAAGGCAAAAGGCAAAGGGATTCTGGCTTCCCTTTTCCCTTTTCACTTTTGCCTTTTCCCTTGGCTGCGCGCAGGCTGAGAGTTCCGCCGCGCAGCCGTACCCATCGCGGCCAATACGGTTGGTGGTGCCGTTTGCGCCGGGCGGCGGCACCGACATCGTCGCGCGCGTCATCGCCCAGAAAGCGACGGAATCACTGGGACAACCCGTGATCGTGGACAACCGCGCCGGCGGCGGGGGAACGATAGGCGCGGAGACCGCAGTGCGGTCCAATCCCGACGGCTATACGCTCGCGTTGGTTTCCACCAGCTACAGCACCAATCCCTCGCTTTACAAGCTTCCGTACGATGCGGTGAAGGACATACAGGCGATCATCCTGATTGGCCAGACCGGCTATGTCCTCGCGCTCAACCCTTCGGTACCGATCAAGAGCGTCGGGGAATTGATCGCCTACGATAAGAAGAGCCCGGGCAAGCTCAACTACGGTTCGACCGGAACCGGCGGCGCCACGCATCTGGCCACCGTGCTGTTCGAACTCATGGCGGGAACGAAGATGACGCACATCCCATACAAGGGCGCCGGGCCGGCGCTGAACGATCTCATCGGTGGGCAGATCCAGGTGCTCTTTGGCAGCATGCCTTCGACGATTCCGCAGGTAAAAGCGGGCCGGCTGCGCGCAATCGGGGTGAGCACGCTGCAACGCGTCGGCGCGCTGCCCGATGCGTCGCCTGTAGCTGAAACCGTGGCGGGTTACGAAGCCGTTACCCGCTACGGCATACTCGGACCGAAAGGAGTGCCCCGGAATGTCGTCGCTCTGTGGAACCGAGAGGTCGTCCGGATACTGCGGACCGACGACATGAAAGCGCGCATGACGGCTGAAGCGATCGATCCCGCGGGCGGCCCGCCGGAGGAATTCCTGAATGCGATCCGGAGCGACGTCGCAAAATGGGGAAAAGTCGTGAAAGCGGCCGGAATAACGCTTGGCAACTGATCGTGACCAGTGACGCAGTGACGCAGTGACGCAGTGACGCAAACCCGCAGGTTCGTTGTTTATTCCGTCACTTCGTCACTTCTTCACTTCGTCATCTGGCGCGCAGGCGCCAGATGTCGCCTTCCTCAACCGCCCTGCCCTCGTCCCGGAGCTTGAGCACGTGCGCGTGCAGCGAGCGGCGCGCAACGGGATGAATGCGCTGCGGCACGTCGTCGTAGACAAACGGCAGCAGGTCATCGAGCGTTGCGGGATTCTTTTTCCCGAATGCGTCGATTACCTTCCGCTCGCGTTTCAGGCGGTGGGCGATCAGCCGCCGCACCTCGTCGTGCGGCTTCTCGATCACGTGTCCATGCCCCGGCGCAAACGCGGCAAGATCCAGCGACAGCAGCCGCTCCAGCGATTTCAGATACACCGTCATGTCGCCGTCCGGGGGTGAAATCACCACCGTCGAGCCCTGCATGACGTGATCTCCCGTGAACAGCCAGCGCTCGCCGTCCAGCAGGTAGCACAGGTGGTTCGAAGC
>CAZCGD010000115.1:0-6318 GCA_964498105.1 uncultured Streptomycetaceae bacterium | reverse complement strand
GTGCCTAAAAACGTCAACGACAAACCGCTCACGACTTGATCGGCGCGCAAAGTGATCGTGACGAAGGCGTGAAGCAAACTCAAGATACCGCCCGCGAGCATACCCGCGAGCAAGCCGAGCCATGCGCCTCCCAGATGAGATATGCCACCAGTTCCCGAGGAGCCGTAGTTGATTGCGCCTGGCCTGGACTTGGCGTAAGCGATGAACTCCTTGACCGACTTGGCCGGCACCGAAGGATGAATGATCATTGCGTACGGCTGGCTGGTGGCCTGCGTGATGGCGGTGAGATCCGTGAGCAGGTCGTAGGGCAGTTTCGGATAGAGCGCCACGTTGACCGCGTGGCTCGAAGAGATCTGGCAGATGGTGTAGCCGTCCGGCGCGGCTTTGGCCGCGATGTCGACGCCGATGGTGCCGTTGGCCCCCGCGCGGTTGTCGGGTATGACCGTCTGGCCCCAGCTCTCGCCCAATCGGATCGCGATGGCGCGTGCCGTAATGTCGGTGCCGCCGCCGGGGGCGAACGGCACGATCAGGCGGATCGGCTTCGTCGGATAGGTTTGTGCCGATGCGGCGTGGCACAAACCTATTAATAAAATACCCGAGATAATAAATTGGCCGATCATTCGCTTCATCGATGTCCTATCTATCAGGTCGCGCTTCCATAATCCTGATGTTCGGCAGGCATTCCTATATTTTATGCCGTTCCCAGCCGCATTACCTAAGAGCCCCTAACATGATGAAACACACGCTGCGCTGTTACGGTTTTGGCGACGCGGGAAAAGCGGCATGGTCAGGTACTGCAACGAGCATGCGCGGAGCAGGCAGCCGCGGGCCAAAACCGCGCCAGCCCGCAGGGGGTTGCGGCCAGAATCGCCGCTAACTTTGTCGCGAGTCTTGCCAATACAGCGAGTATTGGCTTCACCTCGCTTCGCGCTATCGACGGTTCTGGCTCGCAACGCACGCGCGTTTCATCATGTTAGGGGCTCTGGCCGATCCGTCCGCCCTTGCGCGACCCTTGGATACTCTAATGGGAACGGCATAAGGCATCAGGGGATTTCGAAGGTCAGCGACGCCCACAGGGTTTCCCATTGCGCCCCGCTTTTCTTCGTCGCCGGGACCAGGTGCACGGCGTTCACCAGCCAGGGGCCCTTCCGGTCCAGCTTGAGCCGCGCGCGCCCGGAGACGTCGGTGCGGACCTCCGCGAGGCGTTTTCCCGGCGCCGACTTGTTGAAAGCGGTGACCAGCGCGCCCGGCAGCGCCGTGCCGCGGTAGAGCAGCCTGACCTTGAACTCCGGGGGCGCGTCGGAGTAGGGATCGGTTTCGGCAACGAGTTCCAGCGCCAGTCCGAACGCGCGATCGGGGGCCGATCCCGCCTCCGGCTTTCCTGCCGCTAGCAGAGACTTCGCGAAGCGCAAGTACGTTTCGGTAACAGGGACCTTGCCGCGCTGCTCGCGCGGGACCAGGTGATCGATTCCTTCCTTCACCAGGAATGCCTCGAATTCGCCGGGCTTGTCATAGGAGAGGTCGAAGGATCCGCTGCGCAGCACGATCCAGATGCGGCCCGGCGCGCGGACGGCGAGCGTGGCCGCGGGATCGTCGCCGAGCACGCTGCGGAAATTCTCGGTTCCGCGCGCGTCGGCGTAGTAAAAGCGCGGGAAGTTTTCGGCGAGCCAGGGCATCGACTCGCCCTTGAAGTGCTGTCCGACGAAGAGCCGGACCGGCACTCTCGCGCCGGGCGCCGGGCGGAAACTCTGCGGCTCGATCCAGAATTCATGAGCGATCGCCGGCCGCGCGAAAAGAAAGCAGAGTAACGCCAGCAGCGGCACGATGCATCGCGAAGAATCCCGGGTCGAGCGGCCGGCGATAAATCTGCTTTCCCCCATGAGCGGGCCAGCTTAACATACGGCCGTTGCAAACCGAGTCAGCGAAGATGCCGGCACGAATCTGGAAATTTGCTCCGTTCATGTTTGTTCTGCTGAGCCTTTGTTTTGGCCAAGCGGCATCTTCGCTCGCCCACGAAATCCGGCCGGCGGTCGCGACGATGACGCTCGATCCGGCGGGGCGCTACGAGCTCTCGATCGTCGTCAACATCGAGGCCGTGATCGCCGGAATCGGTTCCGAGCACCGCGATACCGACGACGCGCCCAACGCCCGCGAGTACAACCGCCTGCGCGCGCTGCCTCAGGAAGCGCTGCGCGCCGAGTTCGAGGCGCATGCCGTCCGTTACCTCGACGGCATCGAGTTGAGGTTCGACGGCGCGCGTGCCGGTCTCGCGCTCGCGGGGATAGAGGTGCCGCCGGTCGGCGACGTCTCGCTCTCGCGCCAGAGCACGGTGCGGCTTGGGGGCGAGGTCCCGGCCGCGGCGAAGACGCTCACGTTCAGCTATGCCGCGCGCTTCGGCTCCTGTGTGGTGCGCGTGCGCGAGGGCGAGCGCCTCGATGCGGTGTGGCTCAAGAACGGCGAGCGCAGCGCGCCCTACGTTCTCGGCAAGGGTTTCGACCAGCGCAGCATGGCCGACGTCCTGCTCGATTACACGGTGCTCGGGTTCACGCACATCGTGCCGAAGGGTTTGGACCACATCCTGTTCGTGCTCGGGTTATTCCTGCTCAGCACGCGCTGGAAGCCCCTGCTGATCCAGGTCACGGCGTTTACCGTCGCACACACGCTGACGCTCGCGCTGTCGGTTTACGGCGTCGTGTCCCTGTCGCCAGCGATCGTTGAGCCGCTGATCGCCGCCTCGATCGCCTACGTCGCGATCGAGAACGTCCTGACGCCGACCCTCAAGCCGTGGCGCGCGCTCGTGGTATTCGCCTTCGGCTTGCTGCATGGGCTGGGATTTGCCGGCGTGCTGCAGGAGGTGGGGCTTCCGCGCGGGCAATTCGTGCCCGCGCTGGTGAGCTTCAACGTCGGCGTCGAGCTCGGCCAGCTCGCTGTCATCGCGATCGCGTATCTCGTGGTGGGCATCTGGGGAAGCAACAAGTCCTGGTATCGCCCGCGCGTCGTGATCCCCGCTTCGGCAGCCATCGCCGCAGTGGGGCTCTACTGGACGGTGGAGCGGGTGCTGGGTGGCTAGGAGTTTGTCGGGCCTTCGGCCCGCCAAATTCCTAGGGGATCTCAATGTCCATCAACGGCGCGTACTGCTGCCCGCCGTGGCCGTCGCTGTCGCGCGGATCGCCCTGGACGACCGGGCGCGGAATCGAGGCCTTGATCGCCAGCGCGTTGTCGCACAGGAAGAACTTGACCTGGCTCGGCTCGAGGCTGTAACACGCGGCGATTTTCTC
The DNA here is from genome assembly GCA_964498105.1 of uncultured Streptomycetaceae bacterium. Classification (GTDB taxonomy): domain Bacteria; phylum Pseudomonadota; class Gammaproteobacteria; order Burkholderiales; family SG8-41; genus SG8-41. The sequence goes on along the minus strand of CAZCGD010000115.1, from coordinate 3,040 downwards.
GCGGGTCAGCACGCCCGACGCCTTGACGCGCTGATACGTCGCCGCGTCATCAAACATGATGTCGAAGGTCAACTCGAACGGCCCGGCGTTCTTGCTCCGGATCAGTTTGGCCAGCTTGGCAAGCGCCGTCATGCCGTGTGCTCCATCGTCAAAAGCAAATGGACAGGATTAACAGGATTAACAAAATCAAGAACAGGAACAGGAACAGAAAGCCGTTATCCTGAATCTGGTTCTGGTTCGGTTTTAATCCTGTAAATCCTGTTAATCCTGTCTATTTGTTCCTGATTCTCTTGGCGTGCTTGGCGGTTCGACATTGATTTTATTTTCTTGGCGCCTTGGCGTCTTGGCGGCTAATTTGATTTTGATTCTTTGACCTGCGAGCCGCTAACCTCGTAGAGTTCCATCGGGAACATCTCGCACGGCTCATCCGGCTCGACCACGTGATTGACGTTGAAGCGGTACACCGCGCCGCGGTCGAGATGGTTGTACGGGCACGCGAGCGCGGTGATGAGCCCGCTCCATTCGGGGATCGGCAGGTGCAGCGCCTGGTGGCGGGTGATGCTGGCGATGGTGCTGGCGATTTCCTGCGTCGGGGCGGTGACCTCGAACGACAGGCATAACTCGTGCGAGCGGATTTCCTTGACCGGCTCGAGCGCGCCCATGGTGCCGTTCTTGCCGTAAATGCGGATGAACAGCAGGTAGTCCCCGGGCTTCAGCCGGTCGCCGTAGACCATCCTCACCCGGCTGTGGATCTTCTCTTCAAGCCGCGTGGTCCAGTCGTCGATCTGGCGGATGATGAAGGGATCGCGGATGGAGCCGATCAGGATGCTCTGGTATCCCGCCTTCTCGGCGCCTTCCAGCTTGACCGTGTAGCGCCGGGCCGGGATGAACCGGCTTCCAGACACTTTCACCGAGCGGGGCGTCAGGGCTTCGTAGCGGGAATCCGTGAGATCGAGCGTGCCCGAGCACTCCACCAGGCGAAACGGGTCGGCGTTCTCGTAGAGACTGTGCGAGGCGATGCTCTGCGGGGTGCACGTCAACCCGGGGTCCGGCGCCTCGACCACGAAGTGATCCTGGCGCAGCCAGGCGAACATGCAGTCCGGCGTCTTGCGCTGGACCACGGATGCCGCGCCGCATTCGAGTATCTTCCCGGCATGCCAGGCGATGCTTTCGGGGAAGCCGTGCATGACCGGCATCGCGGCGAAGATTGCGGTGTCGCTCGCGCGCCCGGCGATGACGACCTCCGCCCCGGCTTGCAGCGCGCGGATGAAGGGCTCGGCGCCCATCATGCCGACGATGTGCTCGCTGCGTTCGATGGTCGCCTCGTCGAAATGCGGCGCCGGGGAGAGCGGCTTCACGCGCCCCTCGCGCATCCGTTTTTTCAGGTAATCCTTGGTTTGCTCGGAGTGGATCAGCGCGAGCTTGAAGGAGAGGCCCTCGGCCGCCGCGATTTCCCTGACGATCTGGTGCATCCCCTCGAGCTGGACGTCGTTGCCCCCGGTGCCGGCGGAACCGATCAGGAGCGGTATCTTCAGACGCCGCGCGCCGATGAGCATCAGCCGCAGGTCGCGGCGGATCGCTTCCTTCGGGAACGCCGTGCGTCCCGAGCCGAGGTAGGCCGGGCCCGGATCGGTCGAACCGGCGTCGCAGCCGATGAAGTGGGGCTTCTGCGCGAGCGCCGCCTCGAACGAGGCTTCGACGAAGCCCGAGCCGAGCACGCCGGTCGGCGACAGCACCCGCATCTCCTGCATTCCCGTTCTCCTGCTATGGGTTACCGGCTGTCTGTTGCAATAAATCTCGCCAGATGTCGCTCTAATTTATTTTTTCGTGCGAAGCGCGAAAAAATTGGCGGAAGAGAGTGGGAGTCGAACCCACGAAGAACCGCAAGCGGCTCCAACCGGGTTTGAAGTCCGGCCGCCCCACCGGGGACGATTCCCTTCCGTTGTCCTGCACAACAATATTAGCCGCCGATGAACGCCGATGAACGCCGAACACAAGTCAATTCCGGAGCAGAATCAAAAGATCGGATCAAGCCAATAACCCATTTGGATCCCGGCTCTCAAGCCTTGTTGGTCCGGTCCGTGTATCTTGATTTTATCTGCGTTCATCGGCGTTCATCGGCGGCAAAATAGTCTTTCAGTCAAGACGGTCGCGCACGGCGTCCGCGACGCGCTGCGCCTCCGCCGCGGCGTCACGCAGCAGGCCGCTGTAACCGGCGCGCACCGCGCCGATCGCCCAGATGCCCTTCATCGCAGTCTCGCACGTCTCGTCGGTGACGAGGTGGCCGGCCTCGTCGCGGGCGATGCCGGACGGCGCGAACCCCGCGTTGGGCTCGAGCCCGATATAGGCAAAGACGCCGGCGCAGGCGATTTCCTCCGTTTTCCCGTCGCCCGTGCTCTTGAGGCGGACTTTCTCGACCATCTTGCCGCCGAGTATCGCATCGACCGTGGTTTTCCACTGGATGACGATTTTCGGATTGGCCGCAGCCTTGTCGGCAAGGTGCTTCTGCGCGCGCAGTTTCTCGCCGCGATGGGCCACGCGCACGCTGCGGCAGAAATGCGCCAGCACCAGTGCCTCCTGCATCGCAGAGTCGCCCCCACCAACCACGACCACGTCCTCGTTCTGGTACATGGGCGCGTCGCAGTCGGCGCAGGACGAGACGCCGCGGCCTTCGAATTCCTTTTCGCCGGGCACGCCCAGCTTCTTCAACCTTGCACCGGAGGCGATGACGACCTGGCGCGCACTGTAAACACCACCGGCCGCGATCTCGAATGCACCGCCGGCGGAGCGAATGGCAGTGACTTCCTCCTGGATGCTCGCCACGCCCGCATCGGCATTGGCCTGCATCAGCCCGGATGCAAGGTCGGTGCCCGACTCTGCGCCGGGATAGCCGTGAAGTTCGTTCACGTTCAGCACCAGCCCGCCGAACAGGGTGGATTCGAAGGTCGCCACGCTGAGCCCCGCGCGGCGCGCGTGGCCGGCGCAGGCGAGGCCGCTGACGCCCTCGCCGATCACGATCAAGTCATAGGTTGTCTGTGCC
>CAZCGD010000114.1:0-2453 GCA_964498105.1 uncultured Streptomycetaceae bacterium | reverse complement strand
AAGACGCCCGCTCCCATCGTCGCGCGGATTTACGGCGCGATACAGAAATCGCTGCAAGTGCCCGCGGTGCGCGATTTCCTGCTGGCCGGCGGCTATGAGCCGACAGCGGATCCGCCGGCCGAATTCCAGAAGAATTTCCAGAACGATCTCAAACGCTGGGGCGAGCTCGCGCGCCTGGCCAGGATCGCGCCGATATAGAAGGATGAAGGATGAACGTGGAACGTGGAAGGATGACCCGACGCTTCGCTAAAGTCGAAAGTCGAAAGTCGAAAGTCGAAAGGCGGAAGGCGGAAGGGACTTAAACCCGGGGACGAGTGATGAGTACTGATCGCGCCTTCCAGGCGCTGCGGACATGAGGGACAGACCCCTTAAGAAAAATCAATATTTCCAAGAGTTAGATGGCTTTTCCACAGCTGGTTTGTCTACCCATAGCGGGTGTTGCGCGTTCGGGGAGTATTGAGGATGAATTGCGTGACTTTCCATGCCCCGTCGCCAGCGTCTGCAGGCTGCCGGCCTGCCTGTGCATATCATCCAGCGCGGGAACAACGGTCAGGCGTACTTCTTGCCTCGCTGTGAACTATAAATCACACTTTAAGAATGCGAAAACCTATTTCGAAGACTACAAGACGCGATCCGCGAAAAGGACGCCGCGCGGCCGCGCCTTGCCTGCGTTACGAGGCTTGGCTGATCGGGCGGTTGAAGGATCCCGCCGAGGCCGCGGCGTACCTCGAGGCCGTCATTGAGGAGAGAGACCAGGCCGCGATCATGGTCGCGCTGCGGCAGATTGCCCTGGCACGGGGCGGTATCGCGGTGATCGCGCGCAAGGCGAAGCTCACTCGCGAGGCAACGTACAAGATGCTGTCCAAGTCCGGGAACCCGGAGTTACGAAGCCTGACCTCCGTGCTGGAGGCAACCGGCCTCCGGCTATCGGTGAAGCCAGTCGAGAAACAGGCCGCGTGAAGCAATCGACCCCGTCGATTGAAGGATGACCTTTAAATCCGTAGTGGGTTTCCCGCGCAGCGGGCACACTTCCTATCACTTATCACGCGGTTGCGGCTGGTGGTAGCCGGAAGCGAGTGTTTGATTAATTTCACGCCGTGAGGCGCCGGACACGATCAGGGCCCGCAGGATGAGGTCGAGCGACACGGACGGATCGCCCGCCTCGATCTTCGCGATGCGCGACTGGCTCGAACCCATCCGTTTCGCGAGATCGGTCTGCGAGATGCCGCGTTTGCGCCGCGCCTGCCGCAACGCGTCCATGAGACACAGCTTCACTTCCACCAGCGCGGCATCCTGGTCATCAAGCCGCAGGAAGTCCTTAGTGGAGCCCACTTTCCAGCCAGCTTCCTTGAGCCGCCTTGCTTTCGCCGTTTTCATCCGTCCGCCTTTCTCATGCTTGCCGGTAGCGCCGTAATCGCTTCCTGCAGGTCTCCACGACATGCTTCGGAGTTTTCGCCGTTGTCTTCGCGAACACGTCTAGAATCACGATTACATCTGACCTGGCGCAATACATGATCCGCCAGGTCTTGCCCGCATCGCGTACCCGAAGCTCGTGGCAGGCATTACCAATACCCGGCATCGGCCTCGAATGCGGCATGGCGAGGGACTCGCCCCGCTGCAAACGGCGCAGCAGAACGCCGGCTTCAACCCTTGCGGCCGCCGAAAATGGCGGTGTCTTGATCTCGCCGTGCAGCCATGCCAGCGGTTTGTTGCGTTCAGCATGGGGCGGCATTATATGTCTGATCTGACATAATGTAAATCAAGCGCGCGGCGGGGCATGGTGGGTTAGCATCGATTTTCCCGTTACCGGACATCAACGCACCACCCATGACTTCAGCAGACAGCGTGAACAAAAAAACCGGTTCGATCCCCGATATCCAAGCTGGCCTGGTCGGGGGAAGTGGTCGCGGTCCAGCCACGCATCCGGCGCATGCGCTCGTTCGACCAGCGCAACCACGCCTATCCCGGGATTGCATTGTTCGAAATACCCCTGGGGTCAGCCCCCCCAGATAAAGACAATAATTTCAGTCTAATCGGCAATTCTCTGTAGCCGAGTTATCCCTTTGCTAATTGGAAACAGGCTGAGCTGCCCCGGATTGCCGACGCCGCAAGCGCGCTACACTACCCTGCATGGCGGCCGCTAAGCTCTTTGACCCCAGGTCCGACAAACCTTTTGCACTCAGCCGCAGCAAGGTCGAGTTGTTCATCGACTGCCCGCGGTGCTTCTACCTCGATCGCCGGTTGGGCATCGGGCGGCCTGCCGGATTTCCGTTCAATCTCAATTCCGCGGTGGATGCGCTCCTGAAGCGCGAGTTCGACGATTACCGGGTGAAGGGTAAGCCGCACCCGCTGATGGCGCAGGCGGGCATCAACGCGGTGCCGCACGCGCACCCGGAGCTCGAGACCTGGCGCAGCAACTTCAAGGGGGTGCGGACGCTACACGAAAAGACAAA
>CAZCGD010000113.1:0-4581 GCA_964498105.1 uncultured Streptomycetaceae bacterium | reverse complement strand
TCGGGATCCCCGGAGCCGTGACGAGCCTGCCGGTCACGCCGATGCGGCTGAAGAAAATCCTCGACGGTGCCGCGTCTTGAGTTCGACGCTCCGCGTCCCGGCGCTCGCGCCGTTCCGGGTCCGGAGCTTCCGGTTCCAGTGGCCCGCCGACCTGGCGACCTCCTGGGCGTTCGAGATGGAAACGCTGATTCTCGGCTGGTACATCCTGGTCGAGACCCAGTCGGTGTTCCTGCTCACCGTGTTCGCATCGCTGCAGTTCCTCGGCACGCTGGTCTCGCCCTTGTTCGGCGTGGCGGGCCACCGGATCGGCAACAAGAACCTGCTCTGCGCCATGCGGGCCACTTATTGCATGCTGGCAACGGCGCTGATGATTTTTGCATTCATCGGCGTGCTGACACCGGTGCACGTATTCGTCATCGCCGCGCTGATGGGCCTGGTACGCCCGTCGGACCTCGTCATGCGCTACGCGCTGATCGGCGAGACCATGCCGGGCGGGCAACTGGTGGGGACGACGAGCGTCTCGCGCACGACCCAGGACTCGGCCCGCATTGCTGGCGCCCTCACCGGCGCGGGACTGGTGGCGACGCTCGGCATGGGACCGGCCTACGTGGTGATTGTCGGCCTCTACGCGCTCAGCTTTCTGCTGACCCTGCAAACCGGCCGTACGCGATTCGCGCCGCGACCGCCGGATGACGCGGCGAGCGGGACCACGGCGTCGTCACCTTGGGGCGATTTGAAGGATGCGGTCGCCCATGTCCGGCATACGCCCCAGCTGCTCGCCGCGATGTTGCTCGCCTTGCTGGTCAACCTGACGGCATTTCCGCTGGTGAGCGCGCTGCTGCCGTACGTGGCGAAGGAGCTCTACCAGTCGGATCAGACCGGGCTCGGCTACCTGGTCGCGAGCTTCGCTGCCGGCGCCCTGGTGGGCTCCATCGCCCTGAGCCGGTTCGCGGGCCTCATCCGGCCGGCGCGGATGATGATCGTTTTCTGCGTGATCTGGTACGCCCTGATTTTCGGATTCGCGCAGATGCAAAGCCTGGCCACCGGCATCGCGGTGTTGACGCTCACCGGTTGCGCGCAAAGCCTGAGCATGATTTCCATGCAGGCGATGCTGTTGCGAAATACGCGCGAGCAGGTCCGCGGGCCCGTGCTGGGAATACGGCAGTTGATGGTCTACGGCATGCCGGTCGGACTGTTGATCTCCGGGCCGCTGATCACCCGCTTCGGTTATCCGCTCACCGCTGTGGCTTATTGCACCATCGGTCTGGCCCTCACCCTGCTGATCGCCTGCCACTGGCGCGAGCATGTATGGCGGACCGACGCGCCGGCCAACAAGAGGTGACGCGATACCGGTGACGAGAGTAACCGCGAAGCATTTACTCGGCGCGGAGCTTGCCGTCCCGGATGACTTTCGCCCACTTCGCGTAGTCGTTCTTCACGTAAGCGGCGGATTCCGATGGCGTGCTGCCGAGCGGCTCGGCGCCGACTTTCTCGAAACCGCCGGTGACGCCGGGGTTTTGCAACGCCTTCCGGAATTCGGAATTGAGGGTCGCCACGACGTTCTTCGGGGTGCTCGACGGGGCAAACACGCCCAGCCACAGGTTGACGTCGAAGCCCGGATAACCGGCTTCGATCATGGTCGGCAGGCTGGACAGCGCCGCAGCGCGCTTTGCCCCCGTCGTCGCCAGGCCGCGCAGCCGGCCGTCCTTGATGAAGGGCAGGGCGGCGGTGATGCTGCTGAACGTCATCTGCACCTGGCCGCCGATCAAATCCGTCATCGCGGGCCCGCTGCCCTTGTAGGGCACGTGCACGATGTTCTGCTGGATGCGCGCCTTGAACAGCTCGCCGGCCATGTGGGGCGTCGTGCCGACGCCGGCCGACGCGAAGCTCAGCTTGCCCGGCTGCGCTTGCGCCAGGTTGACCAGCTCCTGCACGCTGTGGGCCGGGACTTTGGCGTTGATCGCGAGCACCAGCGGCGAGTTCGAGAGGATGGTGACGGGCACGAGGTCCTTGTGGATGTCGTACGGCACCTTGGGGAGCAGGCTCGGATTGATCACGATCGCCGGGTCCATGATTACCAGCGTATAGCCGTCGCCGTTCGCGCGGCTCGCGGTCTCGACGCCGATGACGCCGCCCGCGCCGGGCCGGTTGTCGATCACGACGTTCTGTCCGAACGCTTCCGAGAGCCGCTGCCCCATCAGCCGCCCGATGTAATCGACGATGCCGCCCGGCGCGTACGGAACGATCAGGCGGATGCTCTTGGACGGATAACTCTGCCCGTACGCGAACGGCGCGCCAAGAGCGATCAGCAGACCCGTCACGGCGCGACCCAGGAAAGCGCGATGCTTCATGATGGACTCCGGTCTCGTGGTTGGCTCAGTCTCTTGGTGATGCTAAAGTTGCCATCGACTTTACATGATGGCGGCGTTCCCTTCAATTCACTCAAGCGGTGTTTTTTTGAATAATCTGTCTGTCTTGATTAAGGATTTCGTCGGACTCGGAGCCGACGAAATCCTATTCCGATGAAGCCGCCGCCATTTCACTATCACGATCCCGAGACTGTCGCCGAGGCCGTCGCGCTGCTCGGGCGCCTCGAAAACTCCAGGCTGCTGGCGGGCGGGCAGTCGTTGATGCCGATGCTCAACATGCGCTACGCGCTGCCCGACCACGTCGTCGATCTGAACCGCGTCGGTGCGCTTTCCTATCTCAGGGAAGCGGGCGGCGCGCTCGAGATCGGCGCGATGACCCGCCAGCGCGACATCGAGTTCTCCGGCGTCGTCCGCGACCGCTGTCCCCTGATGCATGAAGCCATCCTGCAGGTGGGCCATCGCCAGACGCGCAACCGCGGCACGCTGGGCGGCTCGCTGTGCCATCTGGATCCCGCGGCGGAGCTGGTCGCGGTCGCCGCTGCGCTCGATGCGACCGTCGGCATCGCAGGTCCGGGGGGACAGCGTGAATTACCTTTCGCCGAATTTCCCGCGGGATACATGACACCGGCGCTGGGGCCCGGTGAAATGCTGACCGGCGCGCGCTTTCCCCTGTGGGGGAAGGGCCACGGCCATGCTTTCGTCGAGTTTTCCCGGCGTCACGGCGATTTCGCGGTCGTATCCGCGGCCGCGCTGCTCGAGGTGGACCAGTCCGGGAAGATCGCGCGCGTTTCGGTGACCCTGGGCGGAACGGGGCCAGCGCCGGTCCGCGCGCGGGAGGCCGAGCGCGCGCTCGTCGGCAACGTCGCATCGGACAGGCTGTTTCGGGATGCGTGCGAGAGCTGCCGCAGGCTCGACGCGGTGGGGGACGTGCATGCGCCGGCGTCGTACCGGCAGCACCTGGCGGCGGTGCTGTCGAGGCGCGCGCTGGAAACAGCGCACTCCCGCGCCTCCCGGTAGGGGAAATCGATGACGGAGACCCGCAAGATCTCGCTCACGGTGAATGGCCGCCGTCGCGAGGCGGAGGTCGAGACGCGTTTTACCCTGGCGGATTTTCTCCGCCAGCAGCTCGGACTGACCGGCACGCATCTCGGCTGCGAGCACGGCGTTTGCGGCGCCTGCACCGTGCTGCTCGACGGCCGCTCCGTGCGCGCCTGCCTGATGCTGGCGGTGCAGGCGCACGGGCACCAGGTCACGACGGTGGAGGGCATTGCGCCTTCGAAGACGGAATTGCATCCATTGCAGGAAGCTTTTAGCGACAACCACGGCCTGCAATGCGGCTTCTGCACGCCGGGCATGCTGACGACGCTGATCGAATTCCTGCGCGAGAACCCGGACCCGACGGAGGAGGAAGTGCGGGTGGCGATATCGGGCAATCTCTGCCGGTGCACCGGATACCAGGGCATCGTCGCCGCCGCGCTCGACGCGGCGCGCCGCATGCGAGGAGAAAAGCTTGGCTAGCATGAGCGGGAAGGTGCTAGGCACCAGCGTCCGCCGCTTGGAGGACGTCGCTCTCCTGCGCGGGGAGGGCCGCTTCGTCGACGACATCAGCTTTCCGGGCATGCTTCATGCCGCATTCGTGCGCAGCCCGCACGCGCATGCCGCGATACGCGGGATCGACAAGAACGCCGCGCTTGCGCTCCAGGGCGTCAAGACGGTGCTGACGCTCGAAGACCTGCGCCCGCATTTGCGCAACGAGCGGTTGGTGGTCGGGCTGCCCAGCCCGAGCTACCAGCAGGAGCGGAACCGCCCGGCGCTGGCGGGCGAGGAAACGGTCCACGTCGGCGAGCCGGTCGCGATCGTCATCGCCGACAACCGTTATATAGCCGAGGACGCAGTGGCGCTGGTCGCGGTGGACTACGATCCGCTGCCGGCGGCCGTCGACTGCCGCGCCGCGCTTGCGCCCGGCGCGCCCCGGGTTCACCGGGACGCGCCGCACAACCTCCTCGCGGAGTTCGCGATGAGTTACGGCGACATCGACCGCGCCTTCGCCGGCGCGCAGCATGTATTCAGGGAATCGTTCTGGCAGCACCGCGGCGGCAGCCACTCCATCGAATGCCGCGGCGCCGTCGCGGTCCACGACCCGATGGCGGACAAGCTGACGCTCTGGTCCTCTACCCAGATGCCGCATGCGCTGATGCGCGTGCTGGTGGAC
>CAZCGD010000112.1:0-4940 GCA_964498105.1 uncultured Streptomycetaceae bacterium | reverse complement strand
TACTTTGTCGCAAATCCTCACCAGGTGTCCAACCTGGTTGCGGTTTGCTTCGCGTCTGGCGCCAATTTCGGCACTTTTGCCATGCGGAGAGTATTCGCGGCGGGACGAATTGATCAACGAACTAGCGACTCAGGACACTAGGTTCCCGTGCCAGTTACCCCGGCCCTGCCGGGACCCCGTCATCAGCCTGTAATAATCGGCCGCTACACTCGCACCGGTCATGATTGTTGACCATCTCAGCAAGGAACAGGTAATGAACTATTTGACGCGGCTCGCAGCACTGTTGTTCGCGGCAGGAGTGGCGGCAGCACCGGCGGCGCTCGCCCAGATCGTCAAGATCGACGGCTCGAGCACCGTTTATCCGATCACCGAGGCGGTGGCGGAGGAATTCCAGAAGGCAAAGAAGGGGGCGATCAAGGTGACGGTCGGCATATCTGGCACCGGCGGCGGTTTCAAGAAGTTCTGCCGCGGCGAGACCGACGTATCCAACGCCTCGCGCCCGATCACCAGGAGGGAAATGGAGGACTGCAAGAAGGCCGGCGTGAGCTACCTCGAGATGCCGGTGGCGTATGACGCGCTGACGGTGGTGATCAATCCCAGGAACACTTTCCTGAAATCGGTGACCGTCGAGGAACTGAAGAAAATGTGGGAGCCGGGCGCCCAGGGCAAGGTCACCCGCTGGAACCAGGTGAACCCGGCGTGGCCCGACGCGCCGATGAAGCTGTTTGGCGCGGGCGCCGATTCCGGCACCTTCGAGTATTTCACCGAAGCCATCGTCGGCAAGGCGAAAGCGAGCCGGGGCGACTTCACGGCGAGCGAGGACGACAACGTGCTGGTGCAGGGCGTCTCGCGCGACGTGAACGCAATCGGCTACTTCGGCTACGCCTACTACGCGGAGAACCGGGACAAGCTCAAGGCCCTTCCGATCGTGAACGCGAAACTTGGCAGGGCGATCGAGCCGTCGGCAGACACCGTCATCAACGGCACCTATCAGCCGCTGGCGCGCCCGATCTTCATCTATGTCAACGCAAAATCGGCCGCGAAGCCCGAAGTGAAGGAGTTCATCGACTACTTCAACAAGCACGCGGACCAGCTGGTGCGCGAGGTGAAATACGTGCCGCTGCCCGCAAAGGCCTACAGCTATAACCTTGATACCCTCGGCAAGATGCGGCTGGGCACGAAGTTCGACGGCGAGAACAAGGTGGGCCTGACCATCGAAGACCTGATGAAGCTCGAAGCAAAGCTCTAAGCATCATCGGTTCGACCGGGCGGGGAGGGGCGTCAGCCCCTCCCGCTTTTTTGGGGTGGTTGGTGCCCCATGAAGTTACCTGCAATAATTGCGGCAATGGAATCATGACCTCTGCCTCACAGGCGCACAGGATATACCCAGTGCAGGAGAATTTCGTCAGCGACCGGTTGGCGCGGCGCCAGTTGCGCAACGTCAAGGAGCGCGTCATCGAATTCATCCTGTTCCTGGCGGCGTTCGTGTCGGTGGCAACCACCGTCGGCATCGTCGTGATTCTGCTCAAGGAGTCATACGTTTTCTTCCAGCAGGTATCGTTGTGGGACTTTCTCACCGACACCCAGTGGACGCCGCTCTTCGCTGACGCGCACTACGGCATCCTGCCGCTGTTGTCGGGGACGCTGGTCAGTTCCGCGGTGGCGTTGCTGGTGGCAATCCCGCTCGGCACGATCATCGCCATCTACCTGTCGGAATTCGCGCCGTTTGCGGTGCGCGAGGTGGCGAAGCCGTTCCTGGAGTTGCTGGGCGGCGTCCCGACCATCATTTACGGTTATTTCGCGTTGCTCTTCGTCACGCCGCTGTTGCAGATGGTGTATCCGGAGCTACCCGGCTTCAACCTGCTGTCCGCGGGCATCGTCATGGGCATCATGATCATCCCGTACGTGAGTTCGCTGTCCGAGGACGCGATGCGCGCGGTGCCGATGGCTCTGCGGGAAGGTTCCTACGCGATGGGCGCGACGCGCTTCCAGACCGCAATCCGGGTCGTGACGCCGGCCGCGTTTTCCGGCATAGCGGCGGCATATATCCTCGGCGTCTCGCGCGCGGTGGGCGAAACCATGATCCTCGCGGTCGCGGCAGGCATGCAGCCCAAGCTGACCTGGAACCCGCTCGAGCCGGCGGCGACGATCACCGCTTATATCGTGCAGGTGGCTCTGGGCGATCTGCCGCACGGCTCGATCGGCTATCAGACGATTTTCGCCGCGGGGCTGACGCTGGCGCTGGTCACGTTGCTCTTCAACGTGCTTGGCCACGTGCTGCGCAAGCGCTACCGCCAGGCCTACTGATCGTGAGTGAAGCCGCCAAAGTCCGGGAAATCCGCGCGTTGATCGCGGCGCACAAGCGCTGGGACCTGGCGTTCGCCATGATCGGGCTGTTGGCGCTGATGGTGGGCGTGCTGACGTTCGTGACGCTGTTCGGGCAGATGGTAATCGAGGGCGCTCCCCGGCTGTCGTGGGACTTTTTCACCCACTTTCCTTCCCGCAAGCCCGATCAGGCGGGCATCCTTTCAGCCTGGGTCGGCTCGACGCTGGTGATGATCGTGACGGCCGCCACCGCGGTGCCGCTTGGGGTCGGCGCCGGAGTGTATCTCGAGGAATACGCGCCCCGGAACTGGATGACGGAACTCATCGAGATCAACGTGACCAATCTCGCCGGGGTGCCATCCATCGTCTACGGCCTGCTCGCGCTGGGTCTCTTCGTCTACCAGTTCGGCCTCGGCCAGAGCATCCTGACGGCCGGACTCACCCTGGCCTTGCTGATTCTGCCGGTGGTGATCGTCGCGACGCGCGAGGCGATCCGCGCCATTCCCGCCGCGATACGCGAGGGCGCGTACGCGCTCGGCGCCACCAAGTGGCAGACCACTTCGGACCACATCCTGCCGTATTCCATGGCAGGCATCCTGACCGGCGTCATCATCGGCATGGCGCGCGCCATCGGCGAGACCGCGCCGGTAATCACCATCGGGGCGCTCACTTTCATCGCGTTCCTGCCCGCGGCGCCGTTCACCGGCGATCCTCCGGCGGGGCCGTTCGACTGGATCATGTCGCCATTTACCGTGATGCCGATCCAGATGTTCAACTGGACTTCGCGCCCCGAGGCCGCGTTCCACCACAACGCCGCGGCGGCGGGCCTGGTGCTGGTGGTGATGACGCTGTCCATGAACGCCATCGCCATCTATATCCGTTACCGACTGAGAAAGAACATCAAATGGTAGCCACCCCCGCTCCGCAGATTGCTCCGGTCGCAACCGCGGCCGCGCCGGTTCCCTCCAAGAAGTCGGAATCGAGGGACCTCGGTTTCTATTACGGCTCGTTCCAGGCGTTGAAGAACATCAACATGCCGATCTACGAGAATAAGGTGACGGCGCTGATAGGGCCTTCGGGCTGCGGCAAGTCCACCTACCTGCGCTGCTTCAACCGCATGCACGACCTCTACCCGGGCAACCGTTACGAGGGCAACATCATGCTCTACCCGGACCAAACCAACATCCTCAACCCGGACGTGGACCCGATCGAAGTGCGCATGCGCATCAGCATGGTGTTCCAGAAGCCGAATCCGTTTCCCAAGTCCATCTACGAGAACGTCGCCTACGGGCTGCGGGTGCGCGGCGAGCGCAAGCGCGCGCTGCTCGACGAAAAAGTGGAAGAGGCGCTGCGCGGAGCGGCGCTGTGGGAGGAGGTGAAGAACCGGCTCGACCACCTGGCCTTCAACCTGTCCGGCGGACAGCAGCAGCGCCTGTGCATCGCCCGGGCGCTCGCGACCGAACCCGAGATGCTGCTGTTCGACGAGCCGACATCCGCGCTCGATCCGATCGCGACCGCCAGCATCGCGCAGTTGCTCGCCGAGTTGAAGGAGAAGGTCACGATCCTGATCGTCACGCACAACATGCAGCAGGCGGCGCGCGTGTCCGATTACACCGCCTACATGTACCTCGGCGAGTTGATCGAGTTCGACGCGACCGATACGATCTTCATCAAGCCGAAGCACAAGCAGACCGAGGATTACATCACCGGTCGTTTCGGATAGCGATCCCTCACGGAGTCACCCATGACCACAACCGAGCACCTGTCCAAGCAGTTCGACGTCGATCTCGAGACGCTGCGCTCCCACATGCTGCAGATGGGGGGGCTGATCGAGTCGCAGATTCTGGCTGCGATCGAGGGCTTCTACAACGGCGACCTCAAGGCCCTGCAGCAGGTGATCGAAAACGACCGCCGCGTCAACGGCTACGAAGTGAGCATCGACACCGAGTGCAGTCACATCATCGCCCGCCGCCAGCCCGCGGCGAGCGATCTCCGCATGATCATGGGGGTGAGCAAGGCGGTGACGGACCTCGAGCGCGTCGGCGATGAAGCGAAGAAAATCGCGGTGGTGAGCAAGCAAATTCACGAGCGTGGGCGGCTGCAGGTGCCGCGGCTTGGGGATATCCGGCGGACCGGCAGCATCGTCGTGGGCATGCTGCGCAAGGCGCTAGACGCCTTCGCCCGGCTCGATTCGGTGGCAGCGGCCGAGGTGATCCGGGACGATGCCGCGATCGACGAGGCGTTTCGCGGGATCATGCGCCAGCTCATCACCTTCATGATGGAGGACCCGCGCACCATTACCACCGCCCTCGAAATCGTGTGGGTGGCGCGCGCGCTCGAGCGCATGGGTGACCACTCCAAAAACATGGCGGAGCAGGTGATCTACATCGTCAAGGGCACCGACGTCCGCCATACCAACTTCGAGGATGTCGAGCGCCAGGCGTCGCGCTGAGCGGCGACCTGCACTCGATCGCCTCCAACCCGGTAATCGCCGGATAAGAACGCCGGCCCCGTCCCCCGCCCACTGCGGCGCGGCTCAGCTGGCGGGTCGGTCGGGTTCAAGTCCAGGTCATGCCAACGGTCGCGCCAGCCGCGCGGCTCGAATTTTGCGAGCG
>CAZCGD010000111.1:0-4999 GCA_964498105.1 uncultured Streptomycetaceae bacterium | reverse complement strand
AGTGTACGAGCACGGCGTCATGCAGCGCGTGGTGGTCATCGAGTTCGAGAGCGTGGCAAAGGCCATGGCCGTGCACGACAGCCCGGGCTACCAGGCCGCGCTGAAGGCGCTGGGAGATGGGGCAGTCAGGGACCTGCGGATCGTTGAGGGAATTTAAGAATCAGTGACGCGATACGGGTTCCGGGTTCCGGGTTCAAGGTTCAAGGTTCAAGGTTCAAGGTTCAAGGTTCAAGTTTAGGGTGGGCAGCAGTTCGAGGGTTCCGACTTTGAACTCGGAACATTGAACTCGGAACTTGGCACTCGTCAGTTGTCACGCTTGTAGTAAGGAAACGACCGCATGCCATCGACACCGCTCCGCTTGAAGACACTGCTGGGCGACCACGCCACCACGCTCGCGCTGAAGCGGGGCGATATCAAGTCGGTCAGCGTCGCGCTCGATATCGCCGACGTCCCGCAGGCGTTCGTTGCGTTCAAGCGCGTGGTGCGGGATTTCGAGTTTGACGTCGCGGAGCTGGCGATCGTGACCTACCTGATGGCGAAGGCTCATGGCAAGCCGTACACGCTGCTGCCGGTAGTGGTGTTGAGCCGCTTCCAGCACCCATTCCTGGTCTACAACGCGTCGCGCGGCGAGCTGCGCCCCGGCGACCTGAAAGGCAAGCGCGTCGGCATCCGTTCCTACTCGGTAACGACGACCATGTGGCTGCGCGGCGTGCTCATGAACGACCACGGGCTCGACATCGACAGCGTCAGGTGGGTAACGACCGAGGAAGCGCACGTGGCCGAGTTCAAGGATCCCCCCAACGTCCAGCGCGCGCCCGCAGGCCGCGATCTCCTCTCGATGCTGTATGACGGCGAGCTCGACGCCATCGTGCTCGCGGACAAGACCCTGAAGGACCCGCGCCTGAAGCGCCTCATCCCGGACCCGGACCGGGCGGCGAAGGAGTGGCACGCCCGCAACCGCGCGATCCAGATCAACCATATGGTGGTGGTCACGGACTCGCTGTCGAGATCCAATCCCGACGCCGTGCGCGAGGTGTACCGCCTGCTGAAGGAAAGCAAGCGCCTCGCGCCCCCGCCCGCCCCCGGCGAGCTCGACATGACTCCCATCGGCCTGGAGGCGAACCGGCGCAACCTCGAGATCGCGATCGAATACGTTTACCAACAGCGCCTCATCCCGAAGCGCTACTCGGTAGACGAAATCTTCGACGAGGTAACGCGCAAGCTCGACTGATGAACCCGGTGAATGGTGAATGGACTCCCGCACTGCGGGAATCCCATCACTCGTCACTCATCACTTACTTCCAAGAGCGCAGAAGCTGCTATTCAATGGCTGCCAGCAAGGACGCGACGACGGCATACCTTTCCGAGTGGGCGGCGAACTTCAGGCTGGAGGACGCGCCGGCGCAGGTCGTGGAGAGAATGAAAGCGCTGGTGCTCGACCTGCTGCGGGTGGTCGCCGTGGGCGCAAAGCTGCCGTGGAGCCAGGATGCGCGGCGCTACGCGCTCAAGCTCGGCGGCAACGCGACCAGCACCGTGCTGCTGTACGGAGATCGGCTGGACGCGGTGCGCGCCGCCTTCGTCAACGGCTCATTCGCCCACGCCTGCGACCTCGACGACACCCACGTCGGCTCGATGCATCACTCGGGCGCTTCGGTGTTGCCGGCAGCCCTCGCGATCGCCGAACGGGAAAACTCCAGCGGCCGCGCGCTGCTGGAAGCCGCGATCTGCGGCTACGAGGCGTCGCTGCGGATCGGGCTCGCGGTGCAGCCGTCGCTCTTTCACCGCGGGTTCCTGGCGACGGCGACGTGCGGCCCGCTGGGCGCGGCGCTGGCTGCGGGAAAAATCCTGCGCTTCAAGGCGGACGACATGGCGGGGGCGCTCGGCGCCGCCTGCACCTACGCCGGCGGCCTCGCGCAGTTCTACAAGTCGGGCTCCGTCATCAAGCGCGTCAACGCCGGCAAGGCGGCCGAGTGCGGGGTGATCTCGGCGCTGCTCACCCAGGAAGGCATCTGGGGCCCGCGCGACATTCTCGAAGGCAAGGAAGCCGGCTTCTTCAGGGCCTTCTCCGACCAGCCCAACCCCTCCCGGGTCACCGACGATCTCGGGCGCGGCTACCGGCTGATGGAAGTAAGCACCAAGGTGCATGCCGGCGCGGGGCGGCTGCAGGCATCGAACGATGCCGGCCTGTCGCTCGGAGCCGAGCACCAGCTGACGCCCGGACAAATTGCCGACGTGGAAGTCGGCATCCCGCAAGTGATCCAGGGCATGCTGACCAAGAACGACCCCCATGACGTGCAGAGCGCGCAGTTAAGCGTGCCCTTCAGCCTGGCGATGGCGCTCTCCCTCGGCCGCACGCGCGGCGCGCAAGCCGGAATCCGCCCCGAGGACTACGACGCCGCGCTCGCCGATCCCGCCGTGCGTGCGCTCTCCCTGCGGGTGCGCTGCGTGGTGGACCCGGAGATCGAAGCGAAAACCAACACGGAAGAAGTGCCTTCCCGCGTGACGATCAAGTTGGCCGACGGCCGCCGCCTCGAGGCGAAAGTGGACCACCCGCGCGGCAGCCCGCACCGCCCGATGGCGTGGGACGAGATCAGCGCACTCTTCCGCGCCACCGTCGCCGGCACCCTGCCGGAGCCGTCCATCAAGAAAGTAATCGACCTCGTCGCCGGCCTCGACCGCAAGTCCACCGCGCGGGAGTTAACGGCCGCCTTTGTCGCCAAGAGCGCCTGACACAATGTTACGCGCGTGTGTTGTGAGTCAGAATCGTCGATAATCACTTCCGCGTCAAAACCTGGGTGACCCGTGACTGGCGGTGAAGGAGGTGCTTGAATGGCTGCCAATTCCGACAACAAGCCACCCTCGGCGCAGGCGGATTACAGCAAGCGTCGTAGCGCACCGGAAAATGATAGTGCTGAGTTGAACGCCGCGGCGCAGGAGCTGTTGGCGTCAATCGAGGAATCGGCACGGCCCAAGGAGCTTGCCGCAGCGTTTCCCAGGATTGTCAATCACGTGGCCAGCCTGTGGCGCACGCCGCGCAAGATGAATCGCTACTTCGAGCAGCTGTACACCGACAGCCGGGGGGGTGCCCGCAAAGGCTTTTCGCTCGGCGTCCTCATGGAACTGACCACGCTCAAGGACTACTATCAGACCAAGGTGTTTCCCAGCCAACGCGATGTGTGGGACGCGGCGGAAGACTCGGAAGGGCACAAGTTCTGAATTCCGACGTATGACGACCGAACACCGTGATCTCTGCGCGAAAGTAGTTGGTGGCGCAGTTGTCGGAATCGCCCTTGCGTTGCTCGCACTTGCTGCACATGCGCAAGACCCATCGGCCTGGCCGATGCGAGCGGTCCGGCTCGTGGTGCCCTCGTCTCCGGGTGGCAGCACCGTTCAGCCGATTCACCGGGGCCGCGGCTGCGGCTCACGGGGATTACGCGGCGGCTTTTTCGCGCTGCGCGGCGACCGTTGCGACGCGCGAGAGCATCGCGCTGGCATTGCGGTGCAGGATCTTCTCGCGCGCATCCTCGCCGATCTGCGCTTCCGCGAGCGCCTTGCTGGTCCACTCGCAGCCGAACTCAGTGCCGTCGGTGCCGCACACGATGCGCTCAGCGCCGTATAACCGCACTCCGGCTTCGATCGCGCCCGGCCCAAACGAGTTGCAATCGACGTACACCTTCGCGCGCCGGAAGCGCGCCGACGGCAGCTCCTCTTTCGGCGTGTCGAGCAGGCAGCGGTGGTCCATGCGCTCGACCTCGTAGGGGATGTTGCCGCCGAGGTTGTGCAGGTAGATCGCGGCATTGGGGTAGGGCGCGAGAAAATCGGTCAGGCACAGCGTCACCATCGCGGAGGACAGGCTCGCCTGCATGTCGAGCGTGCCGTTGCGGCGGCGCGCATTGTCGGTGTCGCCCACGTGCTTGGGGAAGGGGTCGCCCGGCAGCGGGCCGTGGTGGACGAACAATATTGCGCGGCGCCGGTTCGCGACCTCGAGCAGGGGGCGCATCTTCTCGGCGGCCTTGGCAGTAAGGAAGCCGTTCGCCGGCAGCTGCGCGCCGACCATGCCCGGCAGCCCCAGCGCCCGGTCGAGCTCCGCGGCGGCGGCGGCGATGTCCGTGAGCGGCAGCGCGGCATGGGCGAGGAAGCGGCCCTCGTGCGCCTGGCAGATTCCGGAAAGGGTATCGTTGACGAGCCGGCACAGCGGTACCGATTCCTCGAGCGGCTGCGATTCGACCCAGCAGAACGAGCCGAGCAGCGACAGCACGCTGGTGCTCACGCCCTGGCGGTCCATCCGGGCGAGGTGGAATTTCACGTCATCGAACGCCTTGGCCAGCGGCTCCTCGCCGTAGCGTGACTTCAGCACCTCAAGGCCGTCCGCATTGCGCTCGATGCGCGGATTCCGGGTCCGGGCGCGCAGCGCACCGGTCAGCTCGGCGGGTCTCCAATGGGCATGCATATCGATCATGGCGGTCTCCTTTGATGCGTCGTCCAGCAGTTTAACCCAAGGGCCCCAAGCAGGGTCGGCCATCAAGGGGGCCAGGCTCGAATTATGTTGCTTTGCGGCCCGCCGCGCATTGACACGATCTCCCGGGCGGCTTACGGTACCTACGCCCATTTCAAACGCCTGTCCCAAGGGAGGTTCCGATGAAAGACCATCTTCGGTTCGTCGACTCCGACATGCACGTCATGGAACCGCCGGACCTCTTCGAGCGCTACCTCGATCCGAAATTCAAGGACCGCGTCAGCGTGAGGGTCGGGGCCGACGGCCGCCCCGATCGCGGCCCGGCCGGCATGATCTTGATCGACGGGCTGCCCACCTCGGACACCGACCTGCAGCAATACCGGAAGCGCACCCGCCCCGTCTCGAAAAACAGCACTCAGCCGCTGTCGGGATCGCGGATCTTCGAGGCGAAGCGGCTCGACTTCGCCATCGAGCGCGACTACAGCCCCGAAGCCCAGGTCATGGGCATGGCGATGGAAGGCGTCGATATCGCGGTGCTCTATC
>CAZCGD010000110.1:0-3083 GCA_964498105.1 uncultured Streptomycetaceae bacterium | reverse complement strand
GGCCCTGGCGCGCGACTGGCGCAGCCGCAGTTACGCCACCGCCCTCGCGGTGGCCGCGGTGACGGCCGCGCCGTGGCTCACGATCTGGCCGATCCTGCTGGAACGCCAGGCGCCGCTGCTGTTCGAGGCCTGGTTGTGGGGGGGCGAGAATCTCAGCCGCTATTTCGGCCAGGGGCGTGGCGGATGGGCCGGGACCCTGCACTACCTGAAGATCCTGCCCTGGTACGCATTCCCGGTATGGCTGCTCGCCCTGTGGGCGCTGTGGCGCGCGCGCGGCCGCGGCCTCTCGCGCCCGGCGGTCGTGTTGCCGCTCGTGGGCTTCGTCGTCACGCTGGCGGTGCTCTCCTCCTTGTCACCGGCGCGCGAGCTCTACGCGCTGCCGCTGCTGTTGCCGCTCTCGCTGCTCGCGGCGGCGGCGCCCGAGACCCTGCGCCGCAGCGCCACCAATGCCTGGTACTGGTTCAGCGCCATAACCTTCACCTTCTTCGTGGTGGTGTTCTGGTTCTACTGGAGCGGGCTCGAGCTCGGCGTGCCGGCGCGGCTGCACGACCATCTGCACCGGATTCGTCCGGGCTACGAGCCCGGGTTCAAATGGCTGCCGTTCACGCTCGGCGTCGCCTACTCGCTGTTCTGGCTGGCGGTGCTGGCCTCGTTCAGGAGGAGCCCGATGCGGCCGGTCGTGGTGTGGGGCGCGGGCATCACGACGATCTGGGCGCTGCTGACCATCCTCTTCATCGGCTGGGCCGACAACGCGAAGAGCTACCGTTCGATGATCGTCTCCCTGCAGCAGGTCCTGCCCCCTCAGTACGACTGCATGGCCAGCATCGAGCTGGGGGAGTCGCAGCGCGCGCTGCTGCACTATTTTGCCGGCATCGTCACCCAGCGCCAGGAAGCGCGCGTGGCGCGGCGCGAATGCCAACTGCTGCTGGTGCAGGGCCGGCCGCAGCAGGAAATCGTGACCGGCGCGGCGTGGGAAAAGATCTGGGAAGGCAACCGCCCTGGCGATAAAGATGAGCGCTATCGCCTCTACCGGCGCACTGCAAAGCCTTTAAATTAGCCGCCGATGGACGCCGATGGACGCCGATAACTACAAGAACAAGAATAGACAGGATAAACAAGATTTACAGGATTAGAACAAGACAATTCCCCTCCTGCCGGAGGGTGAGCCGGGGTTTCGAAAAATGTGCCTGCGCACATTTGAGCCGGCAAACGCCAGCCGCGATGCAGCGCGGCTGGCCGGGCGGGGTGGATGCGAAATGACTCAAAACGCGCCTTCCAGGCGTGGTAGACGCGGGGTGGTGGGAGATCATCCCTCCGCCCTCCGCCCTCATCCCTCATCCCTGCTCCCTCACTTGCACGAAATGTCCTTGATCGCCGACAGGCCCGCTGCGCCACGTTTCCTGCGATCGTAGGTTACGGCGCAACTCTTGATGTTTCCCGGCAGGCGCCGCGAGATGACGGCGGTCGTGTTCTGGTAGCCGCACGAGATCCAGTAGCCGCGCGCGTTGGGCGGCAGGTTCCAGAAGGCGACCCGGTCCCGCTTCTGCAGGTCCTCGCTGTCGAATTTCAGCGAGGCCTTCTCCGACGGCGGACCGTCGAAGAACGTGACGGAGGCGAGCGCTACGGTGGCAGTCGCCTGCGCCGCTTCCCAGCCCTCCGGTGCAGCGGCGACCCGTTGCTCGACTTCGATCTTCTGCGGGCACGCGTTGCTCGCCAGGAGCTGGGCACGGGATTCAGCCGGGACCGACGCGAGGAACGCGAAAAAGATTAAAAGCTGAACCACAAAGCATTCAACATTGCTATTTTGCCGCAGATAAATGCCGTTACAACCTGTGCTTCCGTGACTCGATCTCTATGTCAGGTGCAGAGAATCAAATTGCGCAATCCCGGCCGTGTGGTGGTTGTAACGGCATAAACGCCGATGATCACTGGATCACGTGGTCGGCCCGCGCCAGCACGCTGGGCGGAATGGTGACGCCGATCTGCTGGGCCGTCTTAAGATTGATCACCAGCTCGAAGTCTGTGTGTTTCATGATGTGATTTTAATTATGCGCCGATGACCGTCAGGTCGGCGGCGCATTTGCTGTGCCGCATACCTTCTCGACACTGCTCGTCATGCGGCGTAAACTCTGCCCTCCCCGGAACCGCCTCAACACGATCGGGGCCATTCAATAATCCTCGTAAAGTCAGAAACTTAAGGAGCAGGACATGGCAAGCGGACGCGAAGTGGTGGTGCTCTCCGGCGTGCGGACTGCAATTGGCGACTACGGCGGCGCGCTGAAGGACCTCGCGCCGATCGAGCTCGCGGCGCAGGTGATACGCGAAGCGGTGAAGCGCGCGAAAGTGGATGCCAAGGAAGTCGGCGCCTGCGTCATGGGCAACGTAATTCACACCGAAGCGCGCGACATGTACTTCTCGCGCGTCGCCGCGTTGAAGGGCGGGCTGCCGGAAGAATCCACCGCGCTCACGGTAAACCGCTTGTGCGGCAGCGGGCTGCAGGCGATCGTCTCCGCTTCCCAGATGATCCTGCTGGGCGACGCCGACACCGGAGTCGCCGGCGGGGCGGAATCCATGAGCCGCGGCGGCTACCTGATGCCCACCCTGCGCTGGGGCCAGCGCATGAGCGACAGTTCCGTGGTGGACATGATGGTGGGCGCGCTGACCGACCCCTTCGACACCGTGCACATGGGGATCACCGCCGAGAATATCGCGGAGAAGTGGAAGATCTCGCGCGACCAGCAGGATGAGTTTTCGGTGGAAAGCCACCGCCGCGCGGTCAACGCCATCGACAAGGGCTACTTCAAGGACCAGATCCTGCCGATCGAGATGAAGACCCGCAAGGGCGTGACCGTGTTCGACCGCGACGAGCACCCGCGCGGGGAAACCAGCATGGAGACCCTCGCCAAGCTGCGCACCGTGTTCAAGAAGGACGGCTCGGTCACCGCGGGCAACGCCTCCGGCATCAACGACGGCGCGGCGGCAGTGGTGCTGATGGAGCGCGCCGCGGCCGAGAAGAAGGGCCTGAAGCCGATGGCGCGGCTCGTATCCTACGGGCTGGCCGGCGTCGACCCGAAGATCATGGG
>CAZCGD010000109.1:0-31567 GCA_964498105.1 uncultured Streptomycetaceae bacterium | reverse complement strand
TCCAAACTCTTGGAGAGCTACGCCCCAGCCGCGGCCGGGTGGCGGAATGGCCGGTGACTGATCCGATTCTCCGGGCTGGGACTGTCTCAAGATAACGCGATGGCCAAGTGATCGCCCGATGCATCAGGAGAAGCGGAGCAGGCGCCGGCCGTTCCGACAGGACCCGGCCAGCGGCTGAGCGACCGCTCATATCCTGCCTGAACGCATTTCGCTCAAGAGGAAACGCCGCGCATTCGCGCGGCTTTTTTTGCAGGCCTCCGCTGTCACGGTTTCATGATGAGCTTGCCCATGACCTGCCCCGATTCGAACAGCCGGTGCGCGCGCGGCGCTTCGGCCAGCGGAATGCGCTCATGGATCGGCACCTTGATCGTGCCGTCTCTCAGCATGCGTATCAGCTCGTGAGTGGCGCGGGCGCGCAGCTCGGGCCACTCGTCCAGCGTGTGCATGGTGAAATGGCGGAAACCCAGGCTGCGCACCGGCGCCTTCTCGATGGCGCCGTGCAGGTCGCCTAGCGGCGGACCTTCGAGGCGCCCGTACAGTAGCAGCAGGCCGAACCGGTCCAGGCAATCAAACAGCGCCATCATCCCCGCGCCGCCAGCCAGGTCGAGCACCAGGTCCACGCCACGGCCAGCGGTCAACTGCCTCACCTGCTCGACGATGTTGCCGCGCTTGCGGTCGATGACCGCATCGCACCCTTGCTCTCGCGCGAACGCCGCGCGCGCATCGGAACTCGCCACGCCGATGACGCGCTTGCCGGCGGCTTTCGCGAGCTGCACGAGCGCCGTGCCCACCCCGCCCGCCGCCGCGAGCACCAGCACGGATTCATATTGAAAACCCTTGAGCGCGGTGTTGAGCAGATGCCAGGCGACCTGGTAATTGGATAGCCCCGCCGCCTGGTCGAGGTCGACTCCTTCGGGAAGCGCGTAGACGGAGCGTTCCGCCGCCGCCAGGTATTCGGCGTAGCAACCTGCCCGCTCCTTGAATTCGCGCGCCGAAACAAACACCGGTTGCCCGACGCGAAGAACCTGCACCCGGCTCCCCGTTTCAACGACGGTGCCGCTCATTTCGATGCCGGGTATCACCGGCAGCGGCGGCATCCAGCGATAGGCCCCCTTGCGCACCAGCGTCTCCGGCATGCACACGCCGATCGCGTACGCCTTGACGAGTACCTCGCCGGGCCCGGGCCGGGGCGTCGGCAGGTCCACGTATTTCAGCACCTCGGGGCCGCCGGTCTCGGTAATCTGTATCGCTTTCATCGGGTTCCTGGACACCTTATGGTCGTGATCTATTTTATTGTGGCCCGCACCCGCTCCAGCCGCGCCAGACAATAATGCGTGAACGCCAGTCCCGAGAGCACCGGCACCAGCAGGTTGAGGAGCGGCACGGTGAGCAGTAGCGACAGCAGGATGCCGAGCAGGAACAGGTCGCCGCGCGAAGTGTTGAGGATGAGCGCAAACTCCCCGGCGCTCGCGTGCTCGGCGAGCGCATCGTAGCGGAACAGGCGCTGGTTGAAGTGCGCCGACAGCAGCACCGGCAGCACGAGCGCGCCGATGCCAGTCAGCCACAGCGGCAGGGTAACGACCCATAGCAGGGAAAACAGAACGACCGCTTTCGCGGCGTTCCAGATGCTGCCCGCCACGGTGCCGCCCGCGCGCCGCTCGAGACGCGGGTACTGTCGATTTCCAACCAGCGGCACGATCACCGGCATGGCGACGAGTTCGGTCACCAGCATCGCCGTGACGAGCATCACCGGAATCAGCAGCGCCAGCGCGGCGATCCCGCTGCCCCAGACGAAGACCCAGGACAGCCCCCAATCGCGCACCCAGGCAAGCCAGGGTGTAGTCGCAATCCAGTTCGCAACGAGCTGCGCCCAGTCGTCGGCGAACGCCCACGCAAGACCGGCCCAGACCAGGATTGCTGCGAGCGGCGGCACCAGCGCGAGCGCAAGAACACGCGGTTCCCGAAGATCCCGCAGCGCCGAGACCAATGCTGTAATTACCGGGGACATGATTCTCTATTCTAAAGGGCGGAGCGGTTGAATGCGGGTACAATGCCTGCACAGCAACCGCGATCAACACGCCGCGATTCGATCGGAATGCCCACTCGCTCCACCCTTCCCTCCTGGCAGGCACTCGTCGAGCACCAGCGCGCCGCCTCGCGCCTGCACCTGCGCGAGCTGTTTGCTCAGGACTCCGGACGGTTCGGACAGTTTTCCCTTTCCTGTGACGGGATCCTGCTCGATTATTCCAAGCAACTTGTCACGAAAGAGACGATGCGGCTGCTGGCGGCGCTGGCGCGCGAGTGCGAGCTCGAATCGTGGATCAGGCGGCTGTGCGCGGGCGAACGCGTCAACTCGACCGAGAACCGCGCGGCGCTGCATATTGCGCTGCGCTCCGACAAGCGGGTCACCTCCGACGGCCGCGACGTAACGCAGGGCGTCCGCGGCGCGCTGGCCGCGATGGGGCGCTTCGTGCGCGGCATTCAGTCCGGGCGCATCAAGGGCGCGACGCGGCGGGCGTTCACCGACGTCGTTAACATCGGCATCGGCGGCTCGGATCTCGGGCCACGGCTCGCCTGCGAGGCCCTCGCTCCGTACGCCCGCGCGCGGCCACGGCTGCATTTCGTCTCCAACGTGGACGGCGGCGCCCTCGCCGCCGTGCTCGCGCAGTTGAACCCCGCGACCACGCTTTTCATTGTCGCCTCGAAGACCTTCACCACGGCGGAAACCCTCGCCAACGCGCGCAGCGCCCGCGCATGGCTGGCGGGAAAACTCGGCGGCAAGGCCGATATCGCGAAGCATCTGTGCGCCGTCACCGCCGACTCCGGGCGCGCGGTCGGATTCGGCGTGCCCGCCGCGCAGGTATTTCCCATCTGGGACTGGGTCGGCGGACGCTATTCCCTGTGGTCCGCGATCGGGCTGCCCGTCGCGCTCGCGGCGGGCATGGGCCGTTTCGACGAGCTGCGAGCCGGCGCGCGCGCCATGGACGAGCACTTCGCGAGCGCGCCGCTGGAACGCAATCTGCCGGCGGTGATGGGACTGCTCGAGGTATGGAACGTGAATTTCTTCGGCGCCGCCACCCGCGCGGTGCTGCCCTACGACGAGCGGCTGCGGCAGCTACCCGCCTACCTGCAGCAGCTCGAAATGGAATCCTGCGGCAAGTCCGTCACCCGCGAAGGGACCCCGGCCGGCCATGCAACCGCGCCGGTCACCTGGGGCAGCGCCGGCACCGACGGCCAGCACGCCTATTTCCAGCTGCTGCATCAGGGAACGCAGGTGGTCCCGGCGGATTTCATCGCCTGTTGCCGCCCGCACCACCGGCTGCGCGGCCACCACGACAACCTGCTCGCCAACTTCTTCGCGCAGACCGAAGCGCTGGCGATCGGCATGACGGCCGGCGCGGCGACCGCAGCCATGCGGGCCGACGGCCTGCCGGAGCCGGAGCTCCGCCGCCTGCTGCCGCACCGGACGTTCGAGGGCAACCGCCCGACCACCTCGATCCTGCTCGACGAGTTGAGCCCGCGCGCGCTGGGGGCGCTGCTCGCGCTCTACGAGCACAAGGTGTTCGTGCAAAGCGTGATCTGGGACGTGAACGCGTTCGACCAGTGGGGCGTGGAACTCGGCAAGCGCCTCGCCGGGCGCATCCTGCCCGAACTCGGCGCGGCCGCGCCGGTCTCAGCGCATGACAGCTCGACCAATGGGCTGCTCAACCACTACCAGTCGAGAAAAAAGAAATAGACAGGATTAACAGGATTTACAGGATTAGATCAAAATCAAGAACAGAGCCGCATTCGACCTTGTTGTTGGATTTGATCTTGTTAATCCTGTTAATCCTGTCTAATTGATTGTTTAAGCGATTTTGACGGAGGAAAAAATGAACGACGAAGCATTGAACATGAGCATCCGCAAGTTTCTCAAGACCGTCGGCGTCAATTCGCAGCTGGCGATCGAAAAGGCGGTGCACAAGGCGATCGCGGACGGCAAGTTGAAGGGCAACGAGGGCTTCCCCGCCACGATGACGCTCACCGTGGGAAAATTGACCCTGGACGTGAAATTCGACGGCGAAATAAGGCTTGAGTGAGGCGTCAGGCGGGAGGCGCCAGGCGAAAAAGCGCGAAGGGCTCCGCCTCACTCCTAACCCCTCACGCCTCACAGTTTCAGGAAGTGCTCGCGGTAGTACTTGAGCTCTACGATGGATTCCTGGATGTCGGCAAGCGCTTCGTGCTTGCCGTGCTTCGTGAGCCCCGCCATGATCGCCGGCTTCCAGCGCTTCGCCAGCTCTTTCAGGGTGCTCACGTCGAGGTTGCGGTAGAGAAAGCAGGCCTCCAGCGCCGGCATGTGGCGCGCAAGAAAGCGGCGGTCCTGGTGCACGGAGTTGCCGCACATCGGTGAGATCTTCGGCGGCACGTGCTCGGCCAGGAACGCGACCATGCGGCTCTCCACGTCGGCCTCGGTCAGCGTGGAGGCCTTGACGCGATCGATCAGGCCGGATTTCGCGTGCGTCGCCTTGTTCCAGTCGTCCATCCGGTTGAGCACCGCTTCCGTCTGATGCACCACCAGCACCGGCCCCTCGGCCACCGTGTTGAGCTGCGGGTCCGTGACGATCAGCGCCACTTCCAGGATCCTGTCGGCATCGGGATCGAGGCCGCTCATCTCCATGTCGATCCAGATAAGGTGGTTGGGGTCTTGTGCCATTATGGTTGATGACTAGCGGGCGTTTTCGGCGATAATTGTGTCACAGTTCGCTCAGTGTTGTCAGGCTGACCCGCCCCCATGAACACTTTCGGCATCATCTTTCTCGTGGCGCTTGCGCTCGCGACAGCGACCCGCCTGTGGCTGGCGTGGCGCCACGTCGGCCACGTTCGCGCGCACCGCGACCAGGTACCCGACGCGTTCGCGCGCGAGATCGATCTGCTCTCGCATCAGAAGGCCGCGGACTACACTTGCGCCAGGACGCGCTTTGCGATGATCGACCACATGGTCGGCGTGGCGATCCTGCTGGCGCTGACCTTCGGCGGCGGCCTGCAATGGCTCCACGAAGTCTCCGCGGCGTGGCTCGGCGAAGGCATACCGCGCGGCCTGCTGCTGATCGCCCTCATCGGCCTGCTGCTGACGCTCCTCGACCTGCCGTCAGATCTCTATCGCACCTTCGTCATCGAGCAGCGTTTCGGCTTCAACAAGTCGACGCCGGGGTTGTTCTTCGCCGACTTGCTGAAAAGCCTGCTCGTCGGCGCGGCTCTGTTGCTGCCACTTGCCGCCTTGATCATCTGGCTGATCCGGGAACTGGGGGCAACCTGGTGGATGTACGGGTGGGCGGTCACGGTGGCTTACGGGATCTTCGTGCAGTTCATCGCTCCGACCGTCATCGCGCCGCTGTTCAACAAGTTCTCGCCGATGGAGGATCCCGAACTGAAGGCGCGCGTCGAGCGCCTGCTCGAGCGCTGCAACTTCAAGGTCAAGGGGTTGATGAAGATGGACGGCTCGCGCCGGAGCAGCCACGGCAACGCCTATTTCACCGGCTTCGGCAATTCGAAGCGCATCGTATTCTTCGATACGCTGCTCAAGCAGCTTGACCCGGCGGAAGTGGAAGCGGTGCTGGCCCACGAGCTGGGCCATTTCAAGCTGCGACATGTCGTAAAAAGGCTGCTGTTGGGTTCGACGCTCAGCTTTGGCTTTTTCTGGGTGCTGCACTTCCTGATGGAGCAGTCCTGGTTCTACGGCGGCCTGGGCGTCGCTTCGCCCTCCGCCGCCATGGCGCTGATCCTGTTCATGCTGGCGCTGCCCCCGTTCACCTTCCTGTTGCAGCCGCTGGGGGCGCTGTACTCCCGCAAGCACGAATTCGAAGCCGACCAGTACGCGGCGCAGAACGCCTCCGCGCGTGATCTCGTGTCCGCGCTGATCAAGCTCTACCGCGACAACGCCTCGACGCTCACGCCCGACCCGCTGCACTCCGCGTTTCACGATTCCCATCCCCCTGCAACCGCGCGCATCGCGCGCTTGCAGAAGGCGTGAATGGTGAATGGTGAATCGTAAATCGAAAAAGCGATCCCGGTTCGGGCCCGGACGATTCACCATTTACGATTTACCATTTACGGCACTGAAAGCGCCATGACCAAGACGATCCCGGATCTGGCATCCGGCAAGTGCAAGCCGTGCGAGGGCGGCGTTGCGCCGCTGAAGGAGCAGGAAATCAGGAACCTCCTCAAGCAGCTCGACGGCTGGACCTATGCCAACGGGCGCATAGTCAAGACCTATGATTTCAAGGATTACTACCAGACCATGGCGTTCGTAAATGCCGCCGCCTGGATCTCGCACCGCGAGGACCACCACCCGGACACCACCGTCGGCTACAACCGGTGCCGCGTCGAGTACGTCACCCACGCCATCAACGGTCTCTCCGAGAATGATTTCATCTGCGCCGCGAAGCTCGACAAGCTGTTCAGTCTGTAAGTAATCCGTGAAACGACGCGCTTCTGAACCAAGGTCCCCTCACGCCTCACGCCTCACGCCTCACGCCTCCTACTTGACTGGCCAGGTCGTTGCCAGCTTCGGGCGGCGCTACCTGGTCGAGCTTGACGATGCGACGAGCCTCGACTGCGTCACGCGCGGCCGCCGCGGGGCGATCGCGTGCGGCGACCGGGTGAACGTCGCGGCGCGCGGCCCCGGCCAGGGCGTGATCGAGGCAGTGGCGCCGCGCACGACGCTGCTCTACCGCTCCGACCCGGTGCGCCAGAAGCTGGTCGCCGCCAACGTGACGCAGATCGTGATCGTGGTGGCGCCGCTGCCCGCCTACCACGAGGAGCTGGTGAACCGCTGCCTGGCCGCCGCCGAGCACGGCGGCATGGCCGCGCTGATCGCGCTCAACAAGTCCGACCTGGAGCAGGCGCCTGAAACGCTGCGCGCGCTCGAACCCTACGGCAGGCTGGGATACCGCGTGGTGGCCTTGTCCGCCAAGCGCGACCGCGCGCCGCTGGCGCCGCACCTGACGGGCCAGACCAGCGTGCTGGTAGGCCAATCAGGAGTGGGCAAGTCCACCCTCATCAATGCCCTGATCCCCGCGGCGTCCGTGCGCGTCGCCGAGTTGTCCGCCGCGCTCGATGCGGGACGCCACACCACGACGCACGCGCGCCTCTATCACCTCGATGGCGCGAGCCACATCATCGACTCACCCGGCATGCAGGAATTCGGGCTGCACCACCTGGGCCAGGACGGACTGGAGCAGGCGTTCATCGAGTTCCGGCCGTTCCTGGGACAGTGCCGCTTCCGTGACTGCCGGCACATGACGGAACCCGGCTGCGCCATCGCCGCCGCCAGCAAGCGAGGGGAAATCAGCGAAAAAAGGCTCGCGTCCTACCGCGGCCTGGTCCGGGAACGGCGTGAATCGTGATTCGTGATTCGTGAATCGTGATTCGACTCTCCTCCTGCCGGAGAGGAGGGGTCGCCGCGGAGCAGCGAGGGTGGTGGGAGTGCGTGGGTATACCGCGCCTGGAAGGCGCGATTGACGCCTCGCACGTTTGAGCTGGCGACTGCGTCGCCATTTGCCGGGGGGCGGCCCCGGGTGCCGGTAACTTTCTTCTTGCTCGCCCAGGAAGAAAGTTACCAGGCCCCGCGAGGGGACTGTATGAGGGTTAAGGGGGTTAAGGGATGAGGGATGAGCCGGCGAACGCCCGGTGCAACCACCCCCACCCTCTGTTCCCTCCCCCTGAGAGGGAGGGACGAAGTACAGCGCTGCGCGATTTAGGATTGCAGCGTGGCGGGATAGGATGACCTAACCCCGGTGACGAGGAAACGATGACGAGGCGGGGGTGACGGGCCGATCCCAGCCGGCCAGGCTTTACGCGCCGGAAGTAAACCCGATTGGCCTCTTCTTGGGCGGCTCAGGCGGTGACATGAGCTCGCGAATCGCGTCGAACACGACCTTGAACTGCGTGTCATACCTGGCTTCTAGCTCGTCAAGTCGTCTCGCAAGAACTTTGTGCGAGGCGATCATCTCTCGCAAACGCACAAAGGCCCGCACGATATTTACGCTCATTTGCACTGCTCGATTGCTTCGTAATACATTCGCGGCCATCAGCGCCCCGTGCTCCGTAAACACCCAGGGGCGGAATCGGGGATCGCGGTGCTTCTGAGAACCGGTCACAATTTGTGACCGGTTCCATGGACCTACCTGAAAATCAGCGGGTTGTGAACTTGTTGTCGCAAATTGCGACTTCAAGTTGGCCGCTTCCGTCGCGGTCAACTGAAACGCAAAGTCTTCCGGAAACCGCTCCGCATTGCGCTTGACCGCCTGATTCAGCGCCTTGGTCGTGACACAGTAGAGCGTGGCGAGGTCGATATCCAGCAGCACTCGCTCGCCGCGGAGCAAAACGATGCGCCTTGCGATAGCCTCTACGGCATTCGGTGTTGAGCTTCCCTTCGTGCGCATGCGCCTCCCGACATATCCCCGGACTCCTATCACGATGAACGCCGCAGGATGGAATACGTTGACCCGTGTCTGCGTCTAGGAGTTGAACCGCGGTGACAGCTCACGAGCCTAACCCCGGTGACGGGTGATGGGGGCGGCTCCACCTGAAGAATGAAGGCGGAAGGAGTCGAATCACGACTCACCACCCACGACTCACGCCGTTGTTGATCTTGGGGCCCCTGAGAGCCGCCGAGCAGCAAAGAAATCGACCAAGAGTCGATTTCTTGAGGGATGAGGGATAAGGGATGAGGGGAATCCTCCCACCACCCCGGCGCTTTGCGCCACCCCTCCTCGGGCAGGAGGGGAGTTGTCTTGCGCTGCCACCATCTCGCCTGCTCCGCAGGCACCCGCCCGGCCAACCGTGCTGCTGCTACCCTTCGGGAATCACGCCTTCCTGGGATAGCGAATCTCGACGATCTCGACTTCGGCGTCACCGGCAGGGCGGCGCCATTTGACGGTATCGCCGACCCGCGCGCCGATCAGCGCCTTCGCCAGCGGGGACGCCCAGCTGATCTTGCCGCCCGTGACGTCGGCTTCGTCGTCGCCGACGATCGTGAAGATTTGCTCCCGGTCGTCCTCGTCGCGCATCTTTACCGTGGCGCCGAAATGCACTTCGTCCCGCGGCTGCCCGGCTGCATCGACGACTGCGGCACGCTCCAGCTGGGCGTTGAAGTAACGCTGGTCGCGCTCGATCTCGCGCAGCTTCTGCTTGGCGGCCGAATCTTCCTCCGATTGCGCCGTCAGTTGTTCGTGTTGCTCCAGCAACACTTTCACCCGCGCCTGCAATAGCTCGTGCCCGTGCGGCGTCACGTAGTTGACGTGCACGGGAACCGGCCGCTCGGGCAAATCGCCCGCGACCAGGTCGTCGGTGCTTTCTTTGGTAAAAGCCCGGCCCATTGGCACCCCTAAGATTAGAGTGGAGTAGAAACCGCCGGATTCACCGGCGTCGGTTACGGCTTGCGTCCGGTGCAATCCGGCGGATTAACCGGGCGCAACGCGTCCCGGTTAATCTAATATACACCGGAGAACGCCGCGCGGGGCAATTGGCAATGCTCCCTCAAGACGGCCCTACCGCTTTTCCCTCATCCCTCCGCCCCGGCCCGCCGCGCTGCATCGCGTCAGGCGTTCGCCGGCTCTAACGTGCGAGGTGATAATCGCGCCT
Organism: uncultured Streptomycetaceae bacterium; assembly: GCA_964498105.1. GTDB lineage: Bacteria > Pseudomonadota > Gammaproteobacteria > Burkholderiales > SG8-41 > SG8-41. Next base: position 21,943 of record CAZCGD010000109.1, on the reverse strand, counting down.
TCCAGGCGCGGTATACCCACGTTATTCGAAACCCCGGCTCACTCCCTACGTTTCGAGGGCTCAGTACCCGAGAAACGCGATAAGGTCGTCCTTGTGGTCCATGGCGTCCTTGTAGCCGAGCTGGATGAGCGCCCGGCAGTAGGACTTTTCGAACAACAGGTAGGTCAGCAGGTTGGCGCCGCTGCTGCGCATGGCGCCAACTGTGGAGAGCAGCACGCGGATGGCCGGGGGCAGCTCGCCCGCGTGCGCCAACGCGATGCGCTCCAACTCCTCGCTCGGCGAGATGACCCGGAATTCCACGCGGCGCAGGGGGTAGCTGTTGCGCTCGAGCACGTCGCGCGGAATCATCTCAATCGTGCGGTTGATGCGCTGCAGGCGCTCGAGGTCCACCTCCAGACTGTCGAGAAAGATGCTGTTCAGCGCGTGGCCTGCGATCTGCGCCAGCGAGGGATGCGTCTCGACCGTGACGCGCTCGGCCTTGGGTTGCGGCTGGCGTCCCACGCCAATCACCAGCAGGCGGTCCGCCCCCAGGTGCAGCGCCGGGCTGACCGGGGCAATCTGGCGCATCGAGCCGTCGCCGAAGTACTCGCGGTTGATGTGCACCGGCGGAAAAATGAACGGCAGCGCGCTGGCAGCGAGCAGGTGATCGAGCGTGATCGGCATCGGCACGCCGATGCGGCGCGCGCGTTGCCACGGCTGCAGGCCGGGCGCGCCCTGGAAGAAGGACACCGACTGGCCCGAGGTATAACCCGAGCAGGTGACGCTGAAAGCGGCGAGATCACCGGCGTCGATCGCGCGCTGGATCGCCGAAAAATCGAGATGGCACCCGAGCAGGGCGGCAAGCGGAGTGTTGTCGAGCAGCGAAACCGCCCGGCGGCTGGACGCGCCGCCCGTCAGTACCGTGAAAATCCACCGCGCGCTGTTGGAGAACGCCCCCCACAGGTCCGACCGGTAGACGTGATGCACGCGGAAATTCTTCCACACCGCCATCAGCCGCCGCACGCCGCGTCGGAAATCGCCCGCGTCCACCGCCAGCACCGCGGCGTTGATGGCGCCGGCCGAAGTGCCGCAGATGATGGGGAACGGGGTGCGCACGTCCTCCGGCAGGATCTCCGCGAGCGCCCGCAGCACGCCGACCTGGTAGGCGGCGCGGGCGCCGCCGCCGGTCAAGATCAGCCCCGCCCTGGGTCGGTTGTCGTTAGCCACTTAATCCTGTCCATTTGGTCTTCAGCCGTGCAGTATGCGGCAAAGGTCGTAGAGCATGCCCGCCGTCGCGCCCCAGATGTAGCGGCCCTCGTACGGAATCGCCAGATAATGCCGGTGCCGGCCGCGGAAGCGGAACTCGCGGCGCTGATAGTTGGCGGCGTCGAGGAAATGCTCGAGCGGCGCCTCGAATGCTGCCGCCACTTCGAACGGGTCAGGCTTGAGCATGAACGGCGGCTCGATCCAGCCCACCACCGGTGTGATGCGGAAGCCGGAGGGGATCTCGTACACCGGCAGCCGGCCGAGCAGCGCCACCGCGCCGCGTCCGAGTCCGATCTCCTCCTCTGTTTCGCGCAGCGCCGTCTCCTCGCGGTTGGCGTCGCCCGCCTCCACCCGCCCGCCCGGAAAGCTGATCTGCCCGGCGTGATCGTCGAGGTGCGGAGTGCGCTGCGTCAGCAGCAGGTGAACCCGGCCCGGGCGGTTGACGAGCGGCACCAGGACGGCGGCCTCGGTGACGCGCGTGCCTTCCGCCAGCGAGATCGCGTGCAGGTCGGCCGGCTCCGGCAGCGGAGCGGGCCGCCGGAGGCCGGCGGCGATGCCGTCCCGTGTCAGCGGGAATACCGGGTCCTGCGTCGGTGTTAACGGTCGGGACGCCACGCTATAATCACCAGTGCCCTGTAGTTGTAGGGAATCTTACCCGGGGCTGACGAGCTGCGCATCCGGTAGTGTCCGCAGCACGTAGAATGGCCGGATGCCGGCTTGTGGCTGGCGACCTTATTTCAACCAGAGAAGGAGATCAGCATGAAGTTTCGCAGCATCATGATCGCAACACTGTTCGCACTGACCAGCGGCGTCGCGTACGCCAATTCCTGCCCGAAGCATATGAAGGCGATCGACGCGGCATTGCCCAATGCCAAGCTGACTAGCGCGCAAATGGCCGACGTGAAGAAGTATCGCGCCGAAGGCGAACAGCTGCATAAGGACGGCAAGCACGCGGATTCCGTGGCGGCCCTGGCCAAGGCGGAAAGTATCCTCGGCATCAAGATGTAACGGGGGGGTTTCCCCACATCCCCGCCCGCGCGGCGGGGATTTTTTTGTACTGTTGCGGCCGTCGAAACAGTCCGATGCCGCGATTAGAGACCGGCCAGGGGTCTCCGGTCACGGGTCACATTTTCCTCTGCTTCGTGGGGAGGTACGGCTCGGCGCACTTGATGATTTCGGTGTTCGTCGATTGCTCCAGGCAGTGCCGGGCGTCCTCTTTTACGTTGGATTGTCCGGGACCCTGGACCAGCGTCATGTCTTTCTGTGCCGGCTTGGCCTCCGGATCCCTTGCCACCGCCGCAGGCGCCACGGGTGCCACAGCTGCCGCAGGTGCCGCAGTCGCCGGCTTCACAGCCGGTTGGTCCCCTTGTGCTGCCGCTTGGGCGAAAACGGGAGCGCAGGTCAACGCCACAACCGCCGCCATTAACAGGATAGGTTTCATCGTTCCACTCCTTTACAACAAAAATACATATTAATCAGTAGTATAGCTAATAATCTTCGGCCCATTCCCACCGTCACTACGAAACTTTACGCCTAATCAACACTTTAGTCACCTTAGCAGTGGGTCGGACTTTGGGTTCCGCGCCATGTCCCGCGGGCCGCGACCATCATGATCTGTCGAGCCAGCGGGCGGCACACTGCTAAACATAAGGTCCAGTTTTGTTAACGTGAAGCGGCTGCACAGGATGCAGCGCACCTGAAATTACCAGGGTATGGACTTGCGGTCGCGGAAGAAGCCGCCGCTGGGCCCGTCGTCGGGCAGCGTGGCCAGCCACGCCACCGTATCGGCCCCCTGCTCCACCGTGCGCGGCGCGCCGGGGCCACCCATGTCGGTCTTCACCCAGCCCGGGCACATGGCGTTGACCAGGATGCCGCTGCCCTGCAGTTCCGCGGCGAGCGTGCGGGTGAGCGCATTCAACGCAGTCTTCGATACGCGGTAGGCCGGCGTGCCCGCGCCCATGTCCGAGAGCTGGCCCTGTCCGCTGGAGAGATTGACGATGCGCCCATAGCCGTTCTTTTTCATGAGCGGCGCCAGCGCCTGGATCAACAGGAGTGGGCCGATGAGATTGGTCTCGAGCGTGTCGTGATAGGTTTTCACCTTCGAATCCAGGACCCGCGAGCCGCGCGGATCGAGCATTACGCCGGCGTTGTTGACGAGGATATCGCAGCGCTTGCAGGTGGCTTCCAGCCAGCCTGCAAATGTTTTGACGCTTGGTTCGCTCGTGACATCGAGAGGATGGAACTCCACGCCGAGTCCCTCATCACGAAGCTTCCGGGCGGCCGCGTTTCCTTTGGTCGCATCCCTTGCGGTAAGGACGACGCGGACGCCTCCGTGTCGACCCAGCTGGCGGCAAATTTCAAACCCGATGCCGCGATTGGCGCCGGTGACAACGGCCACCCTCGTTACCATCTACCGGATACCTCTCACCGCCAGGCACACCAGAACAAAACCAAAATCAGAAATCAAATTTGAACCGCCAAGACGCCAAGAGAACCAGAAACAATAACGAAAATAAAATCAGAAAACCTAGATTCTTTTATCGTGATTCTATCCCCGCTCCTCTGTACTTGTTCTCTCCTGGCGATTCATTTTGCCGTTGTTTCTCTTGGCGTCTTGGCGGTTCAATTATTGTTTTGTTCTTCCTGGCGGTTTGGCGTCTTGGCGGTTCGCTTCAGATTTTTCCGACCATCTTCTCCGGCCGCACCCACTCGTCGAACTGCTTCGCCGTGACATAGCCGAGCTTCAACGCCGCCGCCTTCAGCGTGGTGCCGTCCTTGTGCGCCTTCTTGGCGATGGCGGCCGCCTTCTCGTAGCCGATGTGCGGGTTAAGTGCCGTCACCAGCATCAGCGAATCGCGCATCAACTGCTCGATGCGCGCGCGGTTGGGCTTGATGCCTGAAGCGCAATGCCCGTCGAAGTTTTCGCAGGCGCGCGCAAGCAGTTGCGTGCTGTGCAGGAAATTGCGGATGACCAGTGGCCGGAACACGTTCAGCTCGAAATTACCGGAAGCGCCGCCGAGATTGACCGCGACGTCGTTGCCGAATACCTGGCAGCACACCATGGTCAGGGACTCGGACTGCGTGGGATTCACCTTACCCGGCATGATCGAGCTGCCCGGCTCGTTCTCGGGGATGATGAGCTCGCCAATGCCGCTGCGCGGCCCCGAGGCGAGCCAGCGCACGTCGTTGGCGATCTTCATCAGGCTGGCGGCGACGGTCTTCAGCGCGCCGTGCGCGTGCACCACGCCGTCGCAGGACGCGAGCGCCTCGAACTTGTTGGGCGCGGTAACGAACGGCAGCTTCGTCAGCCGCGCGATCTCCGCCGCCACCTTCTCCGCGAACAGCGGGTGGGCGTTGAGGCCGGTGCCGACCGCGGTGCCGCCCAGCGCCAGTTCAAAGAGGTGGGGCAGCGCCGCCTTCAGGTGCGCGAGCCCGTGGTCGAGCTGCGAGACGTAGCCCGAGAACTCCTGCCCCAGCGTGAGCGGTGTTGCGTCCTGCAGGTGCGTGCGGCCGATCTTAACCACCCTCGCGAACTCCCGCGCCTTGCGGTCGAGCGTGTCGCGCAGCTTCGTCACTGCCGGCCGCAGGTCCTGCTCCAGGGCGATCACTGCCGCGACGTGCATGGCGGTGGGGAAGGTATCGTTGGACGATTGCCCCCGGTTGACGTGATCGTGGGGATGGACCAGCCGCTTCTCGCCGCGCTCGCCGCCGAGGATCTCGGAGGCGCGGTTGGCCAGCACCTCGTTGACGTTCATGTTGGTCTGGGTGCCGGAACCCGTCTGCCAGACAACCAGCGGAAAGTGGTCGTCGAACTGGCCGCCGAGCACCTCGTCCGCCGCCTGGACGATGGCATCGCCCTTCCTGCGGTCGAGCTCCCCCAGCGACACGTTGACGAGCGCCGCGGCCTTCTTCACCAGCACCTGCGCGCGCACCACCTCGAGCGGCATCGTCTCGCCGGGAAAATGGAAATGATGCAGGCTGCGCTGGGTCTGCGCGCCCCACAGGCGGTCGGCGGGCACCGCGATATTGCCCATCGTGTCGCGCTCGATACGGGTTTTCTGCTTCACCATGAAACCTCCTTAGCCGCCGATGAACGCCGATGAACGCCGATAAGGCAAAGCCCGCTTCGGGATTTGTTGAATTATCTGTGTTTATCTGCGTTTATCTGCGGTTTCCTGGCAGTTAGGTTTAGAGCAGCGCGCGCTGCTCGCCGCGTTGCGCACCCGCGTCCACCACGGTGAGCGCCGTCATGTTGACGATGCGGCGCACGGTGGCGGACGGCGTGAGGATTTGCACGGGCCGCGCGACGCCGAGCAGGATGGGCCCGACGGTAATGCCGTCGCCAGCCGCGGTCTTCAACAGGTTGAAGGCGATATTGGCGGCGTCCAGTGTCGGCATCACCAGCAGGTTCGCCTCGCCCTTCAGCCGCGCGTTGGGGAAAACCCGCTCGCGGATTTCGTGCGATAGCGCGGCATCGCCCTGCATTTCGCCCTCGATCTCGAGGTTGGGGGCGAGTTTCTCGATCAGTTCCAGCGCGCGGCGCATCTTGACCGCGGTCGGCGTAGTGGCCGCGCCGAAGCTGGAATGCGACAGCAGCGCGACCTTGGGCGTGATGCCAAAGCGCCGGATCTCCTCGGCGGCGAGCAGCGTCATCTCGGCGACCTGCTCCGCGGTGGGATCGTAGTTGACGTAGGTATCACAGATGAACACGGTGCGGTTGGGCAACAGCAGCGCATTCATCGCGGCGTAGTTCCTGACGCCCGGCCGCAGCCCGATAACGTGATCCACGAACCGCAGGTGACTGTCGTAGCGCCCAACGACGCCGCACAGCATCGCGTCCACCGCCCGCATCGACATGAGCATCACGCCGATCAGGGTGTAGCGCCGGCGCATTTCCAGCCGCGCTATCTGCGGCGTCACGCCCTTGCGCTGCGCGAGCTTGTGGTAGGCCTCCGAGTATTCCCGGTAGCGCGGATCGTAGGTGGGATCCACCAGGTCGTAGTCGACGCCCGCCTTGAGCCTCAATCCGAGGCGCTCGATACGCGTCTCAACGACTTCCCGGCGACCGACGAGCGTCGGATGCGCGATGCCTTCGTCCACCACCTGCTGCACGGCCCGCAGCACCCGCTCGTCCTCGCCCTCGCAATACACCACGCGCTTGGGCGCGTTCTTCGCGGCCTCGAATACCGGCTTCATGATCAGGCCGGACTGGTAGACGAACTGGTTGAGGCGCTCCCGGTAGGCCTCGAAATCGGTGATCGGGCGCGTCGCGACACCGCTTTCCATCGCGGCGCGCGCCACCGCCGGCGCGACTTTCGCGATCAGGCGCGGATCGAAGGGCCGCGGGATGAGGTACTCGGGACCGAAGGAAAGGTTCTGGCCGCCGTAGGCCGCAGCCGCGATGTCGGACTGCTCGGCCTGCGCCAGCTCGGCGATCGCCTTCACCGCCGCCACCTCCATCTCGCGCGTGATGGTGGTCGCGCCGACGTCGAGCGCGCCGCGGAAGATGAACGGGAAGCACAGCACGTTGTTGACCTGGTTCGGGTAGTCCGAGCGGCCGGTCGCCATCACCGCGTCGGGCTTTACCTTCTTCACTTCCTCGGGCCGGATCTCCGGCTCGGGATTGGCGAGCGCCAGTATCAGGGGGCGGGCCGCCATGCGTTTGACCATCTCCGGCTTCAGCACGCCGCCCGCGGATAGCCCGAGGAAAACGTCCGCGCCGTCCATCACTTCGCCCAGCGTCCGCGCCCGGGTGTCGCTCGCGAAGCGCTCCTTCTCCGGGTCCATTTCTTCCTTGCGCCCCCGGTAGACGACGCCCTTGATGTCGGTGACGACGATGTTCGAGCGCTGCATCCCCATGTCCAAGAGGAGATTCAGGCAGGCGAGCGCCGCGGCGCCGGCGCCGGATACGACCAGCTTCACTTTCCCGATGTCCTTGCCGACCACCTTCAACCCGTTGAGGATCGCGGCGCCGACGGTGATCGCGGTGCCGTGCTGGTCGTCGTGGAACACCGGTATCTTCATGCGGGCGCGCAACTTCTTCTCCACGATGAAGCATTCGGGCGCCTTGATGTCCTCGAGGTTGATGCCGCCGAAGGTGGGCTCGAGGCTGGCGATGATGTCCACCAGCTTGTCCGGGTCGCGCTCGTCGATCTCGAGGTCGAAGACGTCGATGCCGGCGAACTTCTTGAACAGCACCGCCTTGCCTTCCATCACCGGCTTCGCAGCCAGCGGGCCGATGGCGCCCAGCCCCAGCACCGCGGTGCCGTTGGTGATCACCGCCACCAGGTTGCCGCGCGCGGTCAGGTTGCGGGCCTCCGCCGGGTTGGCGACGATCTCCTGGCAGGCGATCGCCACGCCGGGGGTATAGGCAAGCGCGAGGTCGCGCTGGTTGACGAGGCCCTTGGTGGGCGTGACCGAGATCTTGCCGGGGGTCGGCAGGCGATGGTAGTCGAGCGCCGCTTTCTTAAGTTCTTCGTCCATTGGAGAGCCCGGGAAGCTGATTCGCGCGCGTTGAGCGGCACTGCGTGTCCGCTCGAACGCGCGCAGTTAAACCGGAGCACCGCTTCCGGATTTAACGGAAATTATAGCGCGTCCGTCCCCGGGGCCCGTTTCGCGCCCGGCCAGTGCCCTATGTTATGGTCTTGGCTTCGCCCATGGCCGACATTCCCCACCAGCCGCGCTCGGAACTGTATCCCGAGACCGAGCCTTACAGCGCCGGCATGCTGAAGCTGGACGGCGTGCACGCCATGTACTGGGAACAGTCGGGCAACCCGCAGGGGGCGCCGGTGCTGTTCCTGCACGGCGGGCCCGGCGCGGGCGCCTCCCCCGCGCACCGGCGTTTCTTCGACCCGGCCCATTACCGCATCGTCATTTTCGACCAGCGCGGGGCCGGGCGCTCGACGCCGTTGGGCGAGCTGCACGACAACACCACGCCGCACCTCGTGGCCGACATCGAGAGACTGCGCCGGCACCTCGGCATCGAGCGCTGGCTGGTGTTCGGGGGCTCGTGGGGCAGCACGCTCGCGCTGGCCTACGGCGAGGCGCACCCCGATCGCTGCGCCGGGTTCGTGCTGCGCGGCATCTTCCTGTGCCGCGCGAGCGAAATCGAATGGTTTCTCTACGGCCTGAAAAACCTGTTTCCGGAACCGTGGCGCGCGTTCACGGACCCGCTACCCGCGGCCGAGCGCGGCGACCTGCTCGCGGCTTACTACCGGCGGCTCAAGAATCCCGATCCCGCAGTGCACCTGCCGGCGGCGCGCGCCTGGAGTACGTACGAGGGGGCGTGCTCGACGCTGCTGCCGAGCCCGGAGACGGTCGCGTATTTCGCGGGCGACGGCGTGGCGCTGGGGCTCGCGCGCATCGAGGCGCATTACTTCACCCACGACATCTTCCTGCCGGAGAATTCACTGCTCGCCAACGCGCACCGGCTGCGCCGCATTCCGTGCGTGATGGTGCAGGGCCGTTACGACGCGGTGTGCCCCATCGTCAGCGCGGACGACCTGCACCGCGCCTGGCCCGAGGCCGAGTACGTCGTGGTGCCCGACGCCGGGCACTCGGCGTGGGAGCCCGGCATCAGCGCGGCGCTGGTGCGCGCCACGGAACGGTTCAAACTGCGGCGCTGAGCAAAAGCGTCCCCAGTAGGGCGTCGCAGATAAGGCGTCCCAGATGAAGCGTCGCAGATGAAGCGTCGCAGATGAAGCGTCGCAGATGAAGCGTCGCAGATAAGGCGCTTTTGGACGCCGTATCTGGGACGTATTATCTGAGACGCAGTACCTGAGACGTATTACCTGAGACGCCGTTACGGAATCAGGATCGTCGATCCCGTCGTCTTGCGTGCCTCGAGGTCGCGCTGCGCCTGCGCCGCTTCGCGCAACGGATAGGTCTGGTTGATCGCGATCTTGACTTTGCCGCTCTTGACCACCGCGAACAGCTCGCGCGCGGCGCTGACCAGCGACTCGCGCGTGGCAGTGTAGGTAATGAGCGTCGGGCGCGTGAGAAAGAGCGAGCCCTTCTGCGCCAGCACTCCCGGGTTGAACTGCGTCACCGCGCCGGAAGCATTTCCGAAGCTTGCCAGCATGCCGAGCGGCGAAAGGCAATCCAGCGACCCCATGAAGGTATCCTTGCCGACGCCGTCGTACACCACCGGCACGCCCTTGCCCTTGGTGATCTCCTTTACGCGCTCGACGAAGTTCTCGCGCGACGTCACGATGACATGCTTGCAGCCTGCTTTTTTCGCCAGCGCCGCTTTTTCGTCGCTGCCAACGGTGCCGATCACGGTGGCGCCGAGCGCCCTCGCCCACTGGCACAGGATCTGGCCGACGCCGCCCGCCGCCGCGTGCATGAGGATGGTGTCGCCCTTCTTCACGCGGTAGGTCCGGCGTATGAGGTAGTGGGCGGTGAGCCCCTTCAGCATCATCGCGGCGGCGGTCGTGTCGCCGATGCCGGCGGGAATCTTCACCAGCCGATCGGCCGGGCGCAGCAGCACCTCGGCGTAAGCGCCGAGCGGGCCGCTGTAGGCCACGCGATCGCCCACCTTGAATTCCTTCACCTTGGGACCGACCGCTTCCACCACGCCGGCGCCTTCCGAGCCGAGCGTGAACGGCAGCGGGAGCGGGTAGAGCCCGCTGCGCTGATAGGTATCGACGAAATTGAGGCCGACCGCCGTGCTGCGCACTCGCACCTGGCCTTCTCCGGGCGCGCCGACCTGCACTTCTTCCCAGCGCAGCTTCTCCGGCCCGCCGTTCTCGTAAATCCGCATTGCGTAAGGCATTTGTAATTCTCCTTGCTCTATGGCCGTAATTGGAGCGCGTGATTAAACCACATTTCAGCGCAAAGCTGGCGGCTGGTTTATCCCCGCGCGCGCAGCACCCGTGACGCCCGCGCTACGTCGCGCCGCTTGACCCAGAAGATCGCGCCAAAACGCCCCTTGCCGGCTGTGACGGCGTTGATCGCCACCATGTTGATGCCGGCCCTGGCGAGCTTCACGCAGATCGCAGCGCACGCGCCTGCCTTGTCCGTGCCCTGCACGAGAAATACTGTCTTCCTCTTGCTCACCTTCATGCCCAGCTTGCGGGCGGCGCTGGTGAACCTGGAAACGTTGTGAGGAATGAAATCCACCTGAGCGCCCCCGGCGTTGGGGAACCCGGTGAACGCGAGCAAGTTGACGCCATGCGCGGCGAGCGCGCTCAACAGCCTCGCTCCCTGGCCGGAGCGGTTGGGAGTCCTCATGCTGAAGTAGGCGGTTTTGCGTACGGTAGTGGCCATGGTTGCCTCCTTAGGGTGTGAGTATCCGGCGTCCGGATTAAGAATAAGTATGCACTCCCTGCCGCATGAAATCACGCGGCTTGCAGCCCGCCCCGGGCGGCATTAGCATGCGTTGATCCCCTGCCGGAGCAGACCATGGACTTACCCGAAGGCAAGCGCATTACCGTCATCCCCACCGGGGCCGCGCTGGGCGCCGACGTGGCGGGCGTCGACCTGATGAAGCCGCTCGATCCTGCCCTTTTCAAGGCGATCGAAGCGGCCTGGCACCAGCACCTCGTCCTGCGGTTCCGGGGCCAGCGGCTGGACGATCCTGGTCTCCTCGCTTTCGCGCGCCGCTTCGGCGATCTCGACAAGGCACCGGTCCATGCGGTGGGTGATACCGATGTGGACCCCTATCCGGAGATCACCGTGATGTCGAACATCAAGGTGGATGGCAAGCCGATCGGCAACCTCGGGCACTACGAGGCCGAGTGGCACACCGACATGTCCTATAACGAACAAACCCCCATCGGCAGCCTGCTCTATTCACTGGAAGTGCCGCCGGCGGGCGGTGATACCGGCTTCGCCAACATGTACAGCGCGTACGAAACGCTGCCTGCCGAGTTGAAGCGCGCAATTGCCGGAAAATCCTGCAAGCACGACTCGAGCCGCACCAGCGTCGGTGATCTCCGCAAGGGCTTCAAGGACGTCACCGACCCGCGCGAGGCGCCCGGCGCGGTGCATCCCATCGTCCGCACGCACCCGGCGACCCGCCGCAACGCCCTCTTTCTCGGGCGCCGGCGCAACGCCTATGTCGTCGGGCTGCCGCTGGCCGAGAGCGAGGACCTGCTGATCCGCCTGTGGGCGCACGCCAGCAAGCCGGAGTTCGCCTGGTACCAGAAGTGGAAGGTGGGTGACCTCATCATATGGGACAACCGCTGCGCCATGCATCGAAGGGATGCATTTGACGCCGCTTCACGGCGCCTGATGCATCGCACCCAGATCAAGGGTGACAAGCCTTTCTTCGACCCGGCATCGCTCGCTGCATGACGCGGCGTTGAGACGGCCCCCGGCCGTTCGTTCTTATTGCTTGCTGGGCTGGTCGGGCTTCGATTTGCTGGCGGCGGCGATCGCTTCCAGCGCCGCCTTCTGCATCTCGAGCGTCTTGATGGTCATCTGCACGAAACCGACGTTCATGGTGAGCCAGGTCTCCACCGTTTTCAGTTCGGCGATCTTTCTCTCGATTTCCTCGACGTTGACGGTAGGCATCGCCATGCCGGGCATCGGGTACGACTTCGGGTTCCACATCTTCTGCATGAACTCGAACCAGTCCTTGGGCAGTTCCGGCTGTTGCGCCATGTCGTTCTCCTGAGCGTGACCCGCGTTGCCGTATTATAGAGGCAGCATCCCCCATCCCGGCGCCCATGAAATTCCTGAAAGCGGTGCGGCTCGACGATTCCGATGCACGCATCTTCGCCGCGGAAGGGGGCGCTGCGGAGGACGGCGAGTGGGTGGTATCGGGCGGCTACGCGGTGTGTGACCTCGCGCAAGGCCACCGCGCGGCGCGCTGCCACTGCGACAGCACCTTCATCGCGGCCGGCGCCCGCCGGCGCTGCACGCTGGCCGAGGTGGCGGAGATCGACGCGGCGGCCTACGAGGAGGTAAAGCGGGCGTTGTCGCGGCACTTCCTTGAGGAGTTGGGGGCCCCCACGATCGAGGCCGCGTGCGCGGCGGCGGAAGACGAATGCGCGTACACCGCGGATCTGGCGGGAGGCTTCCCCGCCGACGTCTGGATCACGGTCAGGCGGGAGCCGACCGCGGACGGCGTGGGGGAGCGCTACTCGGTGTTCAAGCGGCTGATGATCGGGTCACACAAGCTCTGACGCCGAAATTCGTTAGGCGTCAGGCGGTAGGCGTCAGGAAAGTAGTGGCGAAAGACATTGCTCCGCCTCCCTCCTAACGCCTTACGCCTCACTAAAGTGAGCGGTCACTTCGCCGCCCTTCCAGGCAATCCGGATACGGCTCAAGAGGACGCCCCGATCAGTAGCGCGACGGGTGGCGGTGCCCGCTGTTGCGGGCGGAAACCTCGGTCACGCGCCCGGTGAGGAAGCGCGAGGCGGCGAGGACAATACCTGTTGCAGGCGCCGCTGCTCGTTCAGGACCTTGGTCGTGTACTGGTCCTCGGTGTCGCCCAGCGCGCCCGCGTACATCTGCAGCGCAATGCCGAGGTTGCCAGTACGGCGGATGTATTCGCGAAGGATGCGGGACCCCACCTGGATGTTGGTAGCCGGATCGAATACGGCCTGCTCGCCGCCGAACTCTTCCAGCTTCTCGGTGTGGTATTTGGGAATGATCTGCATCAGTCCCTTGGCCCCCGCCCCGCTCTCGGCGATCGGGTTGAAACGGGACTCGATGGCGATCACGGCGATGATGAGCAGGGGATCGAGCTGGAACCGGTTGCCTTCCTGGTGAGCCAGGCTCACGAGGTCGAAAGCGACGTCTTGGGACACCCGGTAACGCTTGGCCACGAACCCGGACAGCTCCCGGTAACGGGTTTCCTGGGTCGGGTTGAGACCGACCGCCTGCCCGCCCTGGGCATCCCCGATCTGAAAGTGAGGGCCCGATGCCCCCTGCAGGGGTTGGCCGAACAGCGACGGGCCGTGCTGGCTTTCCACAATGAGGGCCAACGCCGCGATGCTGGCGGCCAGTGCCAGGACGGAAACGAGCTTGCGCGACCACTGGGCCAACCTGCCGGGCTGGGAGCCTCGACCCTGAAATTCGCTTGAACTGAGCTTACCGATCCTCACGACCATGGCCCGTCCTTTGTTCCGACACTTGGGCTGTGCCGGCCACGTGCTGCTGCGCCCCGCCAGCAGATTACTTCGTCTCAAAATCGGTCCTGTACTAACCACTATAGGTTGTGGAGCCAGTAACAAAACTGCTTAAATCTTGTGGCCGTTGCTACTGGCTGGATTATGGAGCTCGTAGCGAAGTTGACTCATTCTAGATGCTGTGGCCACGAGCCGCAATGGTACTGTCCTACTAGTAGGTACCGCGCCCTCCCCAGAGCCATATTTGCTGCACTGCACACAAACTAATTATCCAATATTATGATTGTTTTTACAAGTGTTTCACTAACAAAACTAATAACTATACTGCGTCGCAGCACACAGCGCCTCCCATGTCCGGCAGTTTGGGTAGGGGGCTCAGGCCAGGATGCCAATTAACTTTCTTTTCTATTTATAAACAATAGATTGATAGACTATTTTCTGGCCAGGCCGGGGGCGGGTCGGCGCTTGCGCCGGGGTGGTGTTCCAGCCAGCCCCGCAACGCCTCGCGGTAGCGCTCAAGTGCCTCGGAATAGCGATCAAATACACAAGGCTCGCAGCCGCTGTTCAAGCACTGCTCCAGCGCTGACTCCCGGGGTGGTTGCGTCCTGGGACCTCCAGGCAGGGTGCTCATTGCTTACCGGAGGCGGGCAGCGGGTGATGGGGAAAACGCTTCCTGAACTCGGCTATCAGATCGTTCATCTCGGCGGTGCGGCTGGCCAGACGAAGCTCTTCAATGCGGTCCAGCCACTTCCCCGGCGGCTGCTGTTCCAGGTCCGACCAGATCGGCGGCCGATCCAGGAAAGCGGCACCCTCCGCCTCCCTGGACCGTAGCTGGTCGGGAACCGCGGCTATGGGGGCGGGCTTGAGAGCCGGCTTGGCGGCCGGTGCCGGGGAAGCAGACGACATGACGCGCCCGGCCGTTGCGGCTGCGACCTCCTTCTCGGCAATGGGGCTTGCGGGCGCCTGGGCGGCGGATGATCGGCGCGTGTCCGCGGAGGACTGCGACTCCGCCGCCATGCTCCGGATCCCCACGGCCGTCGCGTCGCGCGCGGGCGCGGATGGGGCTGGCGCTGCCTTTGCGCGCAAGTCCGGGAGTACTGGGGCACCCGCTTGCGGCTGCGGCGCCACAACAGCAGCCTGGGGCCGCTGATCCTGCCGCCGCCCCGGGAAAGGTTCCGGCGCCTGGCGGCCTGCGTCGTCTGCCGGGGCTGGGCGGGCTTCTAAGGGTGCCGTCGGGCTGGACTGCAGCGTTGCGGGGGGCGGCGTGGATGCGGCCGGAGCTATCCGGCGCTCGGGCTGGCGTTGCGCGGACCGGTCCTCACGCACTGCTTCCTTCATCGCCTCGGGCACCGGAGGGCTCGCCCTCCGTTCGAGCGCCGGCGGCGGTGTAATTGGGGGAATGTCCGTCAACCGATCGCCCCCCTCTTCCTGTACCAGGGTGACGAGGCTGACGGAGAGCACTACCACGGCGGCGATCGAAGCCGGCACGCGCCAGCGTCGCAGCGTCGAAGACAGGGGGCGCGGACGCGCACCGACTTCGCGATGCGCCGCGGCGAGTATGGCCGCATCGAGGCGCGCTGGCGGCATTTCACCGCCGGCCTCGCGGTAGAGACGGTCGAGCCGGGCATCGCGCTCCGCGTCCCCGGAAGTGCCGCCAGCGTTGCGTCCGTCAAGCGTCATTCGCGCATTCCCTGTCTTAGCCTGGCCATCGCGTAGCGCAAGCGGCTCTTCGCCGTCTCCCGGTTGACCCCGGTCGCCTGCGCGATTTCCTCCACGCTCATGCCGCCTTCCTGCTGCAGCAGAAAGGCCTCGCGCTGCGCCTCGGGCAGCGCCGCAATCAACGCCAGCAGCCGGCCCGCCTGCCGCCGGGCATCGAGCGCGTCGTCCGCCGGCCGTTCGCGCTCGTCCGGCAGCTCCGCGATCTCCTCGCGATCTTCGTCGTCGAAGGAAACCATGGCGACGTGTCCGTTCCTGCGATAGTGGTCTATCAACCGGTTATGAGCGAGGCGATAGAGATAGGTCGTGAATTTCGCCTGGACCGTGTAGCCGGCCCGCGCGCGGATGAGGTTCATCCATACGTCCTGGACCAACTCCTCGGCCGTGGCCGCGTCGCGGCACTGGCGCAGCAGGTAGCGATACACGCCGCCCTTGTGGCGCGCGTAGAGCGCGTCGAACGCGCCCGCATCGCCATCGCGATAGCCGAGCATGAGCTCTTCATCGCCGGTATCCGCATTCCACGCCATGACGGGTTGTGAGTATGCGGAAACCCCCGCGCGCGAGCAACCCGTTCTCGACAGCCGCCAAGGCGCCAAGCCGCCAAGGACTTCATGATTTATCACCGGGAATTTCCACGCACCGGCAAACCTGGACCCTGCTCTTGCTGTCCCACCCCTGCCTTTCCATCCGTTCAGGTTGCCTTGGCGTCATGGCGTCTTGGCGGCGTGTTATTCAACGCGGGTCCGGCACGAACTGCCCCGGAAACGGCGTCGGCCGCGCGATCTGCGGCGCCCGGATGACGCCCATGGCCACCAGGTTGCGGTAGGTGTCGTAGTGGATCGCGATCACTTCCTCGGGGTGGAGCGTCGCCCGCTCGAAGCTCGCGTAGGTGACGCGGGACGCTTCGCTGCGCCCGTGGCCGGTGCCGAGGGAAGTGGATTTTTCGGCCATCTGCGGCGCGGGGGCCGGAAGTGTCCCGGCAACGCCGTCCAACGCCGCGCGCGGTGCGCTGCTCTCGGCCGCTGCGCCGGCCCCGCTATCCGCGCCGGGTGCTTCCCTTCGCGAGTCGGACAGGCGGTCGCGCTGGATGAGCGCTTCCGGCTCGGCCTTCTTTCTGAACATCGCGACGCCGATCACGCCCACCTGGTCCGGGCGCCCGGTGCGCGCGGCGTATGAATTTTCGTGTTCGGTAAAGAAAAACGCCGCCGTCCGCTCCATGCTCTTGCGCCAACCTTTGACATCGAAGCCCTGGTAGCGGCCCAGGACATAGCCGGTCTGGCTCCAGTTGGCGGTCTCGCCGCTCACCACGTTGACGCCGTCCACCGACATCACCGCCAGCACGTCGGCGCCGCTGCGATTGCGCACCCGGATCTGGTATTCGCTGCCGGGCTTGCCCACGACGTAATGGCGGCCCTCGTATTGATACACGGGCAGCGTGCGGCCCTGCGCGCGGTCGTAAATGGTCACGTCCGCGAGGTTGCCGACCGCTCCCGCGGTGCCGGTGGCGCCACACAGCACCATGGCGCTTGTGATTGTTTTCCAATTCATTTTCGTCTCCTTGGGGTCAGTTTGAGCATCCCGTATCGCGCGATGCCTTCCTTTGAACGGGGCGACGGCGCAAATGGGGTTAGCGGGCTGTTAACGTCTTGAATCCGCAACGCACGCCCGGCTATACTGGCCTCACCCCCCTGGAAACCCTCCCGCAAGCCCGCGCCTCGCGCCCGGATAGGCAGGGCAGGGTTCCCCCTGAAGGGGACGAAGGAGCGCTATGCCTAGGTTCTCCCCTGAAGCGATTCGCACCATCGCCCTGGTCGGTCACGGCGGCTCGGGCAAGACCACTCTGGCGGAAGCATTGCTCGCCAGGGCCGGCGCGATCGTCAGCGCCGGCAGCGTGGACCGGGGCACCACGGTGTGCGATTTCGACCCGCTGGAAAAGCAGTACCAGCACTCGCTCAATGCCGCCGTCGCCCACCTGCAGCACGGCGACACCCGCGTGCACCTTATCGACACTCCCGGGTTGCCCGACTTCATCGGCCGCGCCATCGGCGCGCTGCCCGCGGCGGAAACCGCCGCCATCGTGGTCAACGCCCAGAACGGCATCGAGATGATCACCGGCCGCATGATGCAGTGGGCGAAGAAGCGCGATCTCTGCCGCATGATCATCATCAACAAGATCGACGCCGAGAACGTGGACCTGCCGGGGGTCCTGGCGAAGCTGCAGGCCGCTTTCGGCAAGGAATGCCTGCCGATCAACCTGCCCGCCGACGGGGGCAAGCGCGTGGTGGACTGCTTCTTCAACCCCGCGGGCACGGCCGACTTCTCATCGGTGGCGGAAGCGCACAGCGCGCTGGTGGACCAGGTCGTGGAGGTGGACGAGGAACTGATGGCGAAATACCTCGAGCAGGGAGAAGTGGCGCCGGAGCAACTGCACGCGCCGTTCGAGAAGGCATTGCGCGAAGGCCATCTCATCCCGGTGTGCTTCGTTTCCGCCCGCAACGGCGCCGGCGTGGCGGAGCTGCTCGACGTCATCGTCAAACTGATGCCCAACCCCACCGAGGGCAACCCGCCGCAGTTCCTGAAAGGTGAAGGCGCCAAGGCCCAGCCGATCCATGCCGAGCCCGATCCGAAAAAGCACGTGCTGGCGCACGTGTTCAAGGTGATGATCGATCCGTTCGTCGGCAAGGTGGGCGTGTTCCGCGTGCATCAGGGCACGGTCACCAAGGACACTCAGCTCTACGTCGGAGCCGAGCGCAAAGCGTTCAAGGTCGGCCACGCCTACCTGCTGCGGGGCAAGGAGTTCGTCGAGACCGACGCGCTGGTGCCGGGCGACATCGGCGCCGTCGCCAAGGTGGACGAGGTCCATTTCGACGCGGTGCTGCACGACTCGCACGACGAGGACCACATCCACCTCCTGCCGCTCGAGTTCCCGACCCCGATGCACAGCCTCGCGATCGAGCCCAAGCGGCGCGGCGACGAGCAGAAAATCTCCGATGCGCTGCACAAACTCGCCGCCGAGGACCCCACCTTCAAGGTCGAACACAACGCCACGGTCAACCAGACCATCATCAGCGGGCTGGGCGACCTGCACATGCGCTACATCCTCGACCGCATGGCGAACCAGTACCACGCCGAAGTCACGACCAGGCCGCCGCGCATCCCCTACCGCGAAACCATCACGGCCCGGGCCGAGGGACATCACCGCCACAAAAAGCAGACCGGTGGCGCGGGACAGTTTGGGGAAGTTTTCCTCAAGGTCGAACCGCTGAAGCGCGGCTCCGGATTCGAGTTCGTGGACCAGGTGAAGGGCGGCGCCATCCCCTACCAGTTCATCCCCGCCGTCGAGAAGGGCGTGCGGCTGGTGCTGGAAACGGGGCCGGTCGCGGGCTACCCGGTGCACGATGTCCGCGTCACCGTGTACGACGGCAAGTACCATGACGTGGATTCCAAGGAAGTCGCGTTCATCGCCGCCGGCAAGCGCGCCTTCATGGATGCCATCGGCAAGGCGCGGTCGATCATCCTCGAGCCCATCGTCAACATCGAGATCACGGCGCCCGAGCACAGCATGGGTGACATCGCCGGCGACCTGTCGGCGAAACGCGGGCAGTTGACCGGCACCGACTCGGCTGCGCCGGGCACGCTGGTGATCAAGGGCCAGGTGCCGTTGTCGGAATTGAATAACTACCAGGCGCGCTTGAAGTCCGTCACCGCCGGGCAAGGCTCGTACGCCATCGAGTTCGCGCGCTACGACCCGGTGCCGCCGAACGTCCAGAAGAGCCTCGCCGAGCATCACGCCAAGACGGCCGTGCACGCCGAGGAACAGTAATTTTCACCGCCGAGACGCAGAGACGCGGAGAAGAATCCTGTTTTCAGAAGGTAGGTATCACCAATAGTTGGGGGTTACTGGGTTTCCTGTCGTAATTTTTTATTTTTATCGGTTTCTCAGCGCCTCTGCGGTAAGTTTTTTCCATGGATGAGATTGTTCTCCGCGGGATGGCCAAGTGGCCGAACGTGCCGGCGGTCTATGGCTGGCTCTCCCTCGACCGCCGCGGCAACTGGCTGATCAAGGGCGAGCGCATCTCAAACTCCCTCGTCACCGAGTTCATCGGCCGCAACTACGCCCGCGACGAGCGCGGCTGCTGGTATTTCCAGAACGGGCCGCAGCGCGTTTTTCTCGATCTCGACTACGCCCCATTGGTCTATCGCATCGGCAGCCCGCAAGGCGCGCCGCTCGCGATCGAGTCCCACAGCGGGAAACCGGTCACGCAACTGGCCGGCGCCTGGCTCGATGAAAGCGGCACGATGCTGATCGAGACCGAGCACGGCATCGGTTCGGTGCACGACCGCGACCTCGACCTCGTGCTGCCGCACCTGATCGATGCCAACGGCAACCCGCTGACCGAGGACCAGCTCGACCTGCTGATGGAGCGGGCGCAGCAGGGCAACGAAGCGCCGTTGTGGCTGAAGTTCCGCGAGGGCCGCGTCAGCATCGGAGCGATCGCGGCGCGCGAGATTCCCGGACGCTTCGGGTTCATCGCGCGGCCGCAGCCGCCGGCGGGCGAGGAGGTTTGTCGTTGAAGTTCAACCTCTCGCCGCGGAGGACGCAGAGGACGCGGAGGAAATTCCTGGATAAAGATTGTGTCTTGTTTTTTGCATTATGCGGTTCGGAGTGGAATTGAATGCTGCCGCTGAGTAAATTCCCCGTTAAAGAACGCCGCGGAGTTCGCGGCGTTCTTTGTGATATCGACGACACTCTCACCACCGGCGGCCGGCTGACCGCCGGCGCCTATGCGGCGATGGAGCGACTGCAGCAGGCCGGGTTGCCGGTAGTGCCCATCACCGGGCGGCCCGCCGGCTGGTGCGACCACATCGCGCGCCTGTGGCCGGTGGCGGCTGTGGTCGGCGAGAACGGCGCGTTCTACTTCCGCTACGACCAGGCAGCGCGCAAGATGCTTCGTCGCTATGTCCACGAAGCCACGACGCGCGCCGCTCAACGGGAACAGCTACAACAGATCGGAGCGAGCATCGTAGCGGAAGTTCCGGGAGCCGCGATCGCCGCGGACCAGACGTACCGCGAGACCGATCTCGCGATCGACTACTGCGAGGACGTGGCGCGGCTCCCGCGCACGGCGGTGGACCGCATCGTCGCATTGATGCAGGCGCGCGGCCTCACCGCCAAGGTCAGCTCGATCCATGTCAACGGCTGGTTCGGCGCCTACGACAAGCTCGCCATGACGAAACGGCTGATGCGCGAGGAATTCGGCGCCGATCTCGACCGCGCGCGCGAGCACTATGTCTTCGTCGGCGACTCGCCGAACGATGCGCCGATGTTCTCCTATTTCCCGCACGCGGTCGGCGTAGCCAACATCCGCGAGTTCGCCGGCCGCCTCGAGCACGAGCCGAAATACGTCACGACCGCCGCCGCAGGCGCGGGCTTCTGCGAGCTCGCCGACTTGCTCCTCGCAGCTCGCTGAATTGATTTGATTTTCTTGGCGTGCTTGGCGTGCTTGGCGGTTCGATTTATTGTGTCGCTCTTCTTGGCGCCTTGGCGTCATGGCGGCTAACTTAAGGGTTTACAACATGATCGATCTCCGCAGCGACACCCTCACCCGCCCCACCGAGGCCATGCTCGAATCCATGCGCGAGGCCACCTTCGGCGATGACTCGCGCGACGGCGACGAAACGGTGAAAAAGCTCGAGGCGCTCGCCGCCGAGCGCACCGGCAAGGAGGCTGGCGCCTTCATGCCGAGCGGCACCATGACCAACCTGGTGGCGATGTTGACGCACGCGCAGCGCGGCGGGGAAGTGCTGCTGGAGCAAGGCTCGCACACGCTCAACGCCGAGCTGGGCGGTATCGCCGGCGTGGCCGGCCTCTTCTACCGCGGCATCCCCGGCAAGCGCGGCGCGATGGACCTCGAGCTCCTCGGCGAAGCGGTACGGCCGACCACCCGCCACCAGATGGGCACCGCGCTCATCTGGATGGAGAACACCCACAACCGCTCCGGCGGCGCGGTGCTGCCGCTCGCGCACATGAAGGCGGTCCACGGCCTGGCGCGGGAAAAGAGCATCCCGGTGCACCTCGACGGCGCGCGCATCTTCAACGCAGCAATTTCGCTGCGCGTACCGCCCAGCGAAATTGCTCAGTATTCAGAATCGGTTTGTTTCTGTGTTTCAAAGGGATTGTCCGCGCCCGTGGGATCCATACTCTGTGGCAGCGCCGCGTTCATCGAGCGCGCCCGCGCCAACCGCCGCATGGTCGGCGGCAACATGCGTCAGGCGGGGCCGCTGGCCGCGGCCGGGATCGTGGCGCTCGAAACCATGGTGAACCGCCTGCCCGAAGATCACCAAACCGCAAAGCGTCTCGCGGAAGGGTTACACCGCATCGACGCCAGCCTGTGCGATCCAAAGGATGTCGAAACCAACCTGGTGCGAGTGGAATTGAAGAAAAGCGGCCGTCGCGCGGCGCAGTGGTCGGTGGACCTGAAGGCGAAAGGCGTGATGGTCGCGCCGGCGGACCCCTGGACGCTGCGCTTCGTCACCCACCGCCACATCTCCGCCCCGGATGTGGATGCGGCGGTGAGTGCGTTCGCGAGCTTGTGGAGCAGAAATTAGCCGCCATGACGCCAAGTAAAGCAAAACAATAATCGAACCGCCGAGGCGCCGAGAGAAGCAAAGTCAATATTCGAACCGCCAAGCACGCCAAGAAAGACAGAACAGGAATACAAAGTTGGGCGTCATCGGGAACGCTGTTGACTCACTTGCGCAGCGGCATCAATCGGGCTGAGAGGTCACATGAAGATCGACATCGACAGACTCACGGAAGCAGAACTCATTGATCTGAACAATCGGATCGTCGAGCGCCTGCGGTTCCTCCATCAGATGCGTTCGCATGCCGAAATGCTCGATTT